>CAZEZQ010000929.1:0-2765 GCA_964516245.1 uncultured bacterium
GGCGTCCATGGCGGTTTGCAGTTCTTCTTTGTTCATCTCATCGAGTTCTTTGATGAGCAGGTTGATGCCATTGATCTCTTCGCCGCCTTCATCCATCTTTTGGGTCTCGCCGCGCAGCAGTTTTTGTTTCAACTCTTTGTTTTCGCGTTCGAGCTGCTTGAGCTGCTCAGTAAGCCGGTGAATGCGGTCGGGAAGTTCATTGGGGGTGGCGCGCAGTTCGTTGGCCACATTGCGCAGCAGCTCATGTTCTTTTTGGGTATAGTCAACCGCTCTAGGTCCGGTGATGGCTTCGATGCGCCGGTTGCCCGCCGAAACTGAGCTTTCATACACCACCCGCACCGGTCCAATCTCTCCGGTGGCGTTAACGTGAGTGCCGCCGCAGAGTTCCATACTCACCGGCTTGCCGCCCTGAGTATCGATCTTTACCATGCGCACTTCGTCGCCATACTTTTCGCCAAACAACGCCATCGCCCCTTTTTTCTGTGCATCTTCAAATGTGGTGATTTCGGTTTCGACCGGGTGATTTTCATACACCCATGCGTTGATCATATTCTCAATGGTTTTCAGCTGGTCTTGTTTTACCGATTCATAGTGGGTGAAATCGAATCGCAGCGCATCCGGCGCCACCAGCGAGCCTGCCTGCTTGACATGAGTGCCCAACACGCTGCGCAGAGCTGCATGCAGCAAATGGGTGGCAGTGTGATTTTTCATGGTGGGGCAGCGCGATTCAGGGTTCACCTTTAGGCGGGCTTTTACCCCCGGCTTAATCGTGCCCCGGTCGACTACACCCAAGTGCACATACACTCCGGAAGCCGTTTTACGGGTGGTTTCGATATTGACGAAAGTTTCAGATTCAGGAACTTCAATAGTCCCTTTGTCACCCACCTGTCCGCCCGATTCGGCATAGAAGGGGGTTTTCTTCACCACCACTTCCACATCCTGCCCAGCCACAGCAGATTCGACCCGTTTACCACTTTGAAACAGGCCCACGATTTCTGATTCTTCTTCGAGTGATTCGTAACCAGTGAACTGGGTGGGTTCGATATCCACATCGACTTCGACCTTGGTTTCGCCAGAACCTTTCCACGCCGCCTGGGCGCGGGCACGCTGTTCTTCCATGCACTGTTCAAAGTCACCATGGTTATAGCCTTTGAATCCACGCTCGCGCAGAATTTCATCGGTCATATCTGAAGGGAAACCGTAGGTGTCATAAAGCGTAAAAGCCCGCTCGCCGGAAAGAGTCTCTTGGCCTTTGGCTTGCATTTCTTCGATCATATCTTCGAGCTTGGCCAAGCCGCGGCTGAGGGTCGAGCGGAAAGCGTCTTCTTCGGCCGCCGCGATTTTGCGGGTGAAGCGCAGCTGGTCGGCCAAGTCAGGATATTCCCGCCGGTTCACCTCAGCCACCACTTCCATCGCGGGGGAGAGCAAATCTTTTTCAATGCCCAATACCAGCCCGTGGCGAATGGCGCGGCGCATGATACGGCGCAACACATAGCCGCGGCCAGTGTTGGCGGGCATCACATTGTCGGTTAAGACAAACAAGGCAGCGCGGATGTGGTCGGCCAATACGCGGAACGAGACATCGCGGGTTTTGTCGTCATGAAACTTAAAGCCAGTGTTTTCTTCGAAATATTGGATAATAGGTTTCAGCAAATCAGTATCAAAATTGGAGTGAACGCCTTGCATCAAGCAGGCCAGGCGTTCGAGGCCCAAGCCAGTATCGATGTTTTTACGTTTCAGCGGCAAATAGGTTCCATCTTCCTGGCAGTCATATTGGGTGAACACCAGGTTCCAATATTCCAAATAGCGGTCGCTGTCATCACCGGGTTTGCAATTGGGGTCGGGATCGACTTCGGGGCCTTGGTCGTAGTATAGCTCTGAGCAAGGGCCGGAGGGGCCGGGCACACCGATTCCCGGCCAGAAGTTGTCTTCATCACCCAGGCGGATGATTCGTTCTTTGGGCAGGCCGGTTTCTTCCAGCCAGAGTTTCTCGGCTTCGTCGTCGTTTTCGTAAATGCTGCCCCAGATTTTGTCTGGATCGAGTTTCATTACATCGACCGAAAATTCCCACGCCCAGCGGATGGCTTCGCGCTTGAAATAATCGCCGAATGAGAAATTGCCCAGCATTTCGAAGAAGGTATGATGGCGCTCGGTATAGCCGACATTTTCAATATCGCTGGTGCGGAAACACTTTTGGCAGGTGGTGGCGCGCTTAAGCACATCGCCCATTTCACCGCGAAAATAAGGCTTGAATTGCACCATGCCAGCGCTGGTGAAGAGCAAGGTGGGGTCATTTTTGGGCACAATCGCATCGCTTGGCCATGCTTCATGCTCGCGCTCAACAAAGAATTCACGAAAACGGTCTCGTAGTTCCTGGCTTTTCATATGGAATACCTGATTAATGAGGTGATGGTTGTTTATTATTACTGCGAAACAATAAAGTATAAAAGCAGGCATATCAAGCGGCAATGGCTTTGTTGTATGAGTAGGTAAGGCAATTAAATCAAAAATTACATAAATTTGATTTCTATTATCAATGTAGTTAATTAAAAAATATTTAATTGTATTTAAGTAATGGTTTGAAAAATATATCGATTGTATGTAAATCTAACATATACAATGAGATATTCGATTGAATCTTTTTTTGTGTTTCCCCTGACAAAAAACCTGCTTTTATGAAACATTCACGTAAGTGCTGAAATTCTAATTAGTTATGCATACTATTTACGTAAATCAGAAGTCGTTCAATCAAACCGGCTCGGCGG
>CAZEZQ010000930.1:0-2764 GCA_964516245.1 uncultured bacterium
GCCTGCTCTATATGTAGATGCAGGCGAGGACGCCTGCGCTCCAAAAAAGACTTTTTGCCGGACCGTCATTAAAAGCGGTTTTTGAGAATGGAAAGGTTGAAGATGCAATGTGTGGACTTTTATGGAAAGAAATGGTGGCCAGGGCCAGAATTGAACTGGCGACACAAGGATTTTCAGTCCTCTGCTCTACCAACTGAGCTACCCGGCCATCTAAACGTTTGGTATTCTTGCCTCGACCAACAAATCTGTCAATCCTGAGAATCAGAATCTAAGACCATTTACTTATTTTCTTATACGGTTTTGTTTTGTCAATCTATATTGTCGCTGTTTTTCATGGGTTGGCAAGTCTAAAATGAAGGGTAAGATAACTGTTGATAAAGGAGACGCTTATGGCCAGTGAAGAATCCATCAATAAAATGATCCGCGCCATTGTGGATAAACGGCGCGAATTGGGTCTTGTCGATTGGGGTGTGGTTCCAGTTGAAGAAGTGGTTGACCGGCTTAATCGGCATGGTAAAAAATCCGCAGGGAAAAACCTTGCGCAAGATGGGGATACGATTCAGAATAATAAAGGAACCTTAGATCCTCAATGAAATTGTTATAGTATTTTGGAGTTTTATCTCATAATGCAAAACCTGATAGAATTGGTCGTATATGGTTTGATTGGTTTGGCGGCTTTGGGCTATGCCATTAATTCCAATAATATAAAATTTTGCCTGACTGAGCATCTCCCTGACCCTTTTAGCAAACGCAAAGTAGTGTTTCTGATTGGTTTTGCTATTGTTATCGTTGGTTTATTATCAGCCTATCTTATTGGCGTTCACCATAATGTGATTACTCTCATCGGTGGGTGGTTTATGTTGTTGGGGTCAACGCGTTGGTATCAACGCCGGGCAGTACGAGTCTTTTTTGTTCGCGATGAATGGCGCGTGATTCGCCAAACCATTTTTTCTGGTTTGATTATTATGTTGCTAAGCATCGGAGTCAGTACGGGCTTTTTCTTGCTGCAGCCTCATCTTTCCGTTGGCACTTTCTTTGTAGGTTTCGCGGTTGCGTTCCTTGGGGGGCGTCTATGGTGGAACCAGGATGAAGCGGTTACTCAACAAGTTATGGTGCAATCCAAGCGCGATTATTCATAATCAATATCCGTATACCTACAAGCCATCTAATATTTTTCAACTATGTGTTAATTGGTATTATTTATGCCTTCCAATTCTCTCACTCCCGAAAAACTCGAAACACTGATCGACGGCTATCGCCAGGCGCAATTGGTATTAAGCGCCAATTATCTTGGTGTCTTTCGCACCATAAGTTACGATTCCAAAACTTTGGATGAGATCAATCAATCCCTTAAACTTTCCTATCGTGGGCTCCGTATTCTTTGTGATGCCTTGGCATCACTGGGAGTATTGATAAAACAAGGGGATCGATATCAAAACAGCGAAGCTGCCCGGCAATTGCTTTTGCCGGAATCCCCTGATTCCAAAATCAGTTTGTTTTTGCATCACGCTCAACTCTATCAAAGCTGGGGGAGATTGTATGATTCCGTGCGAACAGGAACGAAAGTGAATGATGAGGTGGTTGACACCGCATTGGGGCGCAGCGAAGCCGCTTTTGCCCATGCCATGAGAGATGCCGGGCGCAAAGGCGCGGAAGAAACCGCTCAAAAACTGGACCTCACCGGTGTTTCCAAATTGCTCGATCTCGGCGGAGGCCCGGGTCTATACGCCATTGAATGCGCCAAACGGAATCCAGATTTGCATGCGGTGGTTTTTGATACCGAGGAAACGCTCGAAGTCACCAAAGAAAATATCCAACAAGAAGGCTTGCAAGACCGGGTTTCCACCCAAGCGGGTGACGCGTTGAATGATTCGTATGGTGAAGGCTATGACTTTATTTTGATTTCCAATTTTGTTCATATCTTCTCATCGAACATCAACCAAAATGTGATTCAAAAATGCGCGGCTGCATTAAATCCAAATGGACGGGTTTGTGTGAAAGATTTTCTTGTCGATGAATCCCGCACCGAACCCGAATGGTGCTCTCTCTTTGCCGTGAATATGCTGGTCAATACCGAAGGGGGAGACTGCTATACTTTAAGCGATATTCAACAATGGTATAAAGCCGCAGGCCTGCGCTATGAAAGCCACTTGCCAGTAGCGGTCCATTCATCACTCGTGATAGGGCGAAAAGGGTAAAGATGTTCAAACATTCTGCCCACAATCCTTTTCTCATAGCCTTAGTCGGAATTTTGCTTTTCTTTCAAGCTTGTGGCAATCAGAGTGTGAAATTCCAAGGTCAAACGATGGGAACGATTTACAATATAACCATCGTGAAATCGGCCAATCCATTTGCTTCCCAACCGCAAAACCGGCCATCCATCGATGATTTGCGAACTGAAATCCAATCCCGTCTTGATGAAATCAATCAAAAGATGTCTACCTATGTTACCAACTCCGAGTTGTCGTTATTAAATCAATACGAGGGAAACGATTACTTTGAACTCTCTAACGAAACCTTTGATGTCTTAGAAAAAGCGGTTCAAGTGAGTGAAATAACCAATGGAGCATTTGATATCACTGTGGGTCCCTTGGTCAATTTGTATGGCTTCGGACCGGATGACCCCCCGGAGCATCTTCCCAGCCGGGAAGAACTACAACGAGTTAATAAGTATGTTGGATATGAATTACTCCAATTGAATGAAGAGTTACAGGCGGCCAAAAAACTTTATCCCGAGGTCTATTGCGACCTGTCTGCCATCGCT
>CAZEZQ010000931.1:0-2761 GCA_964516245.1 uncultured bacterium
CTCCCGCCGAGCCGGTTTCTCGTTCAAGCGGCTCATCAGGAGATTCGCCCTCCCATTCAATACACAATATGATCTTAGTTAAAGAGATTAAGCCGTGAGGAGGGCGAGGCTCCCGCCGAGCCGGTTTCACACACCTGCGGCGAAGTCGCCCACCCCAATGGATATTGTTATTACAAAATTTCAAATAACTTTGGTTAGATTTTCTGATTTATTGCATATCAATTTTACGATACAATAGGCAATAAGAAATTATAAAGTACGCGAAAACAGAGATGAACCAAATTGTCTTTTATATGTAAGGCGTTAGGAAAAGAAAGTGAAATGCCGTTTTCTATAAAAATTAAGGTGACAATTTATTGGCGCACATGCTGTTTGACTGAAATCAAAAAGACGGGTAGTGTCATAGTATAAAGCAACGGGGAGATAAAGCTATGAGCGAATTAGAAAAAGGCCAAAAAGTTGTCATTACGCGTGAACAAGTAACCAAATCCAAACACAACGATTTGGTTGATTATATGGATCGAGCGAAACCTCCGGTGGAATTATTGGATGGCTATGTCCGGAGAGTGGAGGGCGATAACGTCTGGTTGTCAATCCCCAAAATCGACCAACAGGGGCTATACAGCTTCAGTCATCAATTGTTGCAAGGCTCTGTGAGTGATCCTCAAGCGAAACAATCGGATATGAAGAAACAATAAGAATCATAAAACCGCACAGCATGGGGAGGTGCGAAATGACGAAGATCATCAGCGACCTATTGAAAATGAAAGACAATACAATTTATACCGTGAGTCCCAACGATACGGTATACCATGCTTTGCAAATGATGGCAGAGAAAAATATTGGGGCATTGTTGGTCGTAGATAACGATGATGTGGCCGGCATCTTCTCAGAACGGGATTATGCCCGCAAAGGGATTTTGCAAGGCCGGGCTTCCAAAGATACCCCAGTTAGCGAAATTATGACCACCACAGTCTATTACGTACGGTCCGATCAATCCATTCAGGATTGCATGACCCTTTTTACAGACAAGCGCATAAGGCACTTGCCTGTGTTCGAAGAGAAAAAACTGCTTGGGGTGGTGAGTATCGGCGACGTGGTAAAGGGCATCATTTCCGAACAAGAATCCACCATCCAACAACTTGAAGATTACATCATCGGCCGCCGGTAATTTTGATCCTTATAGTTAACCGTTCTTTATCCAAAGCTTTTAATTCCAATTCCCTCCCCAAGAATCAGAGATTTATTAGGAGGGCTAGGGGTGGTCCGAACTATCATATTACCTTTGACAGAATTGTAACTGTATAACAAAGTTACAAAACCAACAGTACTATTTCTATGCCAATAGTTAAAAAGTAAAGAAGTAACTTGGATGCGATTTGTTAAAATCGCATTTTGATTTTGCAGCGATGGAATTGGAATGATTAATGGATTCACTCTTGATTCTTGTTGCTTCAATAAGGGGATGCCATCCGGCTTCCTCCTGTTGTTATCTTGAATGATTTAATAATGGTTCCACGGGTTGCCGTTTTTTCCAAAAATCTGCTGTTGGCCAGCGAGTCTCTTGCCGGTAAAAGTAATCGCGATTGATTGTATAGTCGTGCCATCGAGAGTGGAGTTTGTCTCGGTATGCGTTGAATGCATTTTGATTGCCATGCGAATACTCTACTAGAGCATCTGCAGCCAAGAGCCCATCCGCCAGCGATTTATAAATCCCTTGTGATGAAATCGGGTCGAATGCCGCCGCGGCGTCTCCTACAGCTGCCCATCGTTCTCCACAGGGTGGGTGAGTAAAAAAAGATGGCGCCGAATAAGGGCGCACTCGATTCTCCTTAAATTGGCAGCCTCTCATGGCCTTGCTTATGTGTTGGGTTTTCGAAAGAAAATATAACCATTCAATGGTTTGGGTAAGACGCATTTGTTGAATGATATCCGAATCACTGGCTGCCGCTGCCGTTATGGTCCCATTCGGAAGTTTGGCCGCATACCACCAACCATATTCCACCGCTTCCAACATGGTCAAATTCGAAAAATCCACTTCAGGAAGCATATCGAAAAAGCCGTAAACACAAACCAATCGATCCAAAAATATTCGCTTCGCGCCCATCTTCTTGGCAAAACGGGCATGGTGGCCTGTTGCATCAATAACAAATTCACTCTGATACCATTGCTCTTCTTCATTTTCTCGCTGCAGTCGGATGGAAAAACCATGACGGCATCTTTCCACCCTTCCCTGAAAACGCGTATTGCTTAGAAGATCGGCTCCATGTGTTTCGGCTTTTGCGGCCAGGAAAGCATTGAATCGGCTTCGGTCCAAATGCCATCCGTGCCCCAGAGGATTCAAAAGAAAATCGTTGTATCCCAAATCCTCCGAGCCCCATGAAGAACAACTCCCATAACAAACATCATGACCTTCCTTCTGGAAATCGTTCCATATTCCCAGCCGCTCAAACAACATACGCGTATCGGGGGGGATGCTTTCTCCAATGCGTACATCTTGATAGTCACCGGCTTCCACAACGAGTATTTCTGAAATCCCCTTTTGCATAAGTGCCAATGCGCTCGCGCATCCAGCCGGTCCTCCCCCCAAAATGATCACTTGATACTGTGATTGTTTGTTCATAAGCAAATCAATTGCATTCCAAACATCTAAAATATCTGTCTTATTCACTTTCACTGCCATTAGGAGGGCGAGGCTCCCGCCGAGCCGGGCTGATCGAGAAAAGTTTAAAATAATGAAAATTTCCACATAATCCAAAAA
>CAZEZQ010000932.1:0-2760 GCA_964516245.1 uncultured bacterium
GCCGACGCTGTTGGGGTTCCACCGCGGGCTGCGCTGCCCTGCCAAAAAGGGCATCAGGGTGAGGCCATGGCCGTCTGGTTTGGCCTGCAATAACTCATCATTGAGCGATTCGAGTTCTGAAAGATTGAGCGAATCGCGCATCCATGCAATCAAGTTGCCGCCGTTGCTCAATGCTCCACCCTGCAGCACCCGTTGGCCATCGATGCGATAACACCACAAGCCCTCAGGGGGGGCGTGATAGTCTCCCTGCCATACCACCCGCATCGCGCCCGAAGTGCCCACCATCATGGCCAGCGCATCGGGTGACACACCGCCGCAGCCTACATTGCTGCAAGCGCCGTCGCCATACGGGAGATACCACACGGCCTTGTTTAGCAACGGCCAGCGCTGGGCGTGTTCGCTTTTTAAGCCGGTTAGCCCTTCATCGCCATTCACCAAGAGAGAAAATTGATCGAGCTCGGCAGGGATCGGTTCCAGCGTTTTTTCATCCCACTGTAGACGAGCCGAATCGAGCAAGCCCGATCCAGACGCCATCGAATAAGAACACAGGCGTTTGTCAAACAGTTTGTAATAGAAATACTCGCCAAACGACATCCAATGCTTCGCTTGTTTGGCTTGATTGGGCATGGCTTGGTGCATCCAGGTGATTTTGAAAGGGACATAGGCGGCATGAAACGGGCAGCCCGTTCGCGCAGTAAATTCATTGGGATCAAGTTTGTTTTTGAGTTCGGGCAGTACTGTTTCAGGCCGGGTGTCGCTCCAATTAATCAGCGGCGTGCATGGCGCGCCTTCGGCGTTTACACCAACAATGTTGTGCCAAAAGGTGCACGATGAAACCCCGTGAATTTGGATGTTCTTCTCATGGGCATGTTGAAGCGCCGTATCGATCACCTGCTCGATCAAATCACAAAGCCGGTCAGCATCGATAGTGCTGCCGCCTTCGGCGGTTTGATCCATCGAATAGGGGATCTGTTTGCCCACGCCAACCAGCGCCACCCCTTTGGCGTCGTATACTTTGCTGCGCACCGATGAGGTTCCCACATCGATGGAGAGAATATGAATCTCACGATTCTCCACCATACAAAAAACCTTTGCCCATCCAAAATTTAGATCAGAAGATCCGGTAAAAAGTCTGATCCAGAAAACAACCACATAATATACAGCAACGCAGACATCCAATTTGCACTGTATGTTGCTGCAGGCGAGGACGCCTGCGCTCCAAAAAAGACTTTTTGCCTATTCGTCAGATCAGAATGATCGTATCACTGGCTGCACCATTGGCAAAGGCGGTGGGACATGTAGGTACACGTTGTATAAGTGCACAATTCGGCGCGCTCTTTTACAGTAAGAGTGATGAATCCACAGAATCCACAGCCCGTCTTGAAAATGTGAATAATCTAGTATATTCTATCTGGAACAATTTGTCTTCTGCAAAACCGGGCTACATCCCAATTGACTTGTTTTCCTGAATGGCTATTTGAGAAGGTACCCGAACAGACAGAAACAAATAAGTGTGAAATTTACCAACCAATAGGAGACCTAATCATGGCGACAGGACGAGTCAAATGGTTTAACGAAAAAAAGGGATTTGGATTCATCGAAGACGACAATGGAAAAGAATATTTTGTCCATCATTCGGGAATTGCAGGTGAAGGCTTCAAAAACTTGCGCGAAAATGAATCTGTTGTTTTTGAAGTTGAACAGGGACAGAAAGGCCCGAAAGCCATAAATGTAAAGCCTGCTTAGTATAAAGAGAAGTTGGCTACAAACGGCCCAAAGGGTGATGGCTGATTCTGGGAAACCTCAATGTTATGCAACTGGTTAAATCAATTGAGTTATTTTTCTGATGCCGAGATCCTTTCGTCGTCTCCAACCCGGAATCACCTTCTCACGGTTATACACGAATTACAATGAACATGCTGCAAAGGAGTACGAAATATGAAAAAGTCCAGAAAAGCCATTGTCGTGAAAGACGACGGCCACATTGATCCCAAGGTATGGTTTGGCCGGTATGGAATCAGGTATGAAAGTAAAAAAGTTACCGTTTCTACAAACACCGAAGAATTTCCGGAAAACTCTTCACTCAATGAGGGTGAAAAACATATGCTCAAAATTAGAACCAGCCACGAAGGCCTGCGGCGGTGGCAACTTGGTATTCAAGAATGCAACGAACTGGGAACCAAAGGTTTACAGCGGCTGGAACTCAGACTGTATGTCATGAAACACGGCACCGCTGAAGGATTTCAACTCAAAAATTTCAATGATTATCAACAGATCGTTGAATTTTATGCCTGAAATAATTACATCCATTGGGAAAGAAAGACCATCTATCAAGGGCTTGGCGCCGTATGCCAGCCCTTGAGTTTCTGTTGTGCTATTTGAAAAAGTCAAGAATGACTACTGTGATGAATCATAATGCGTCTCAGGCGGGCTTCAGCCAAATATGCTTTGCCAAGAGAATTCGATGCATCTTCATCTAAAATGTATACATGTATACATTTAGTCTTAAAACAACCTCTGTGACCACCAAACACAATTCCAAGCCAAAAATTCTAGAAATTTTACCAGTAGATAAATTTTTCTGAAAATTAATCACAAATATGTCATAGCACATTTAACCCTTGCTATTTCTATCTTTCAGCCATAATCCAGCGGTAGTAAAAGTGGAATTGTTATGATGAGCAATTATTTCCAAGGTATCCATCTAGCCGAATAAAAAAATTTCCAGCCCCAACGGGGGCGCCATATGATAGCCAGGGG
>CAZEZQ010000933.1:0-232 GCA_964516245.1 uncultured bacterium
GAATGATCCCTTATAACATATCCCAGGGGTCCACATCCTGCACAATCCGCAATCCTGTGCACCCGCGCGGCCGCGAAATGGACTTGATGGACCCTAGTGTTCTTGTTTGGGAGTGAAGGTCACATTAGGTATCAACTTGGTGGGCTACGCTTCGCTTTGAGCCCACCCTACACCCTTAGTTGTTGTGGGCTATCGGCCGTGACGGACTTTGAGCCCACCTCGCTCATTCTTC
>CAZEZQ010000933.1:242-2759 GCA_964516245.1 uncultured bacterium
GGGGTCCACATCCTGCACAATCCGCAATCCTGTTCTCCTCTGCGCGGGTGTGCGGGTGCCAAAGTCATGACACCCCATGATGGGGCAAACGATGTGAATCTGCCTTAGGACCGTACCATTGGGAGGGCGACGCTCCCGCGGAGCCGGAATAATTGAAATACTACTGATCAACACAACCCTTTGCAAATTCCAAACAGGGTGAATTCAAAAGACGTTATCCTGAATATCCTACGCATCCTGGTTATCCTGGTTCAGACAAACATCTCAATGGCTGGCAAACAGCGCCATGCCCTTGCCACCCCGTCAAATCAAATCATTCGCTGTCGCTGTTATTCGTGTCTCACTTCTCATCGTGTTTGTGTGATTCAATCGCCGTTGCCGTTTTCCTGTCTTTCCTTTCCTCCTGGATTCCTGGTTCAGACAATCAAACCAAACGACAGCGTAGCGCACCAAGCCTTTGGCCGATGTTTGTTATTATGCGAACAAATGGGTGGGCTAAGTTGATTTCAATCAGCCCGGCTCGGCGGGAGCACGCCACGGCGCATTTGCAACCTCGCCCTCCTTACAATAACGACCGGCTCGGCGGGAGCCTCGCCTCCTAACAACATGCAGGCAAGATGCCTGCGCTCCAAAGTGTAGGCAGGTCGCCTGCAGCACAAAATGGTGGGCACGAACAACGGTGCCCATCCAATTCATAAAGAATCTAATTTGCCAAGTATTCCAGTTTGCTTTTGGTTGTACCAATGGTATTGAAATTTGCATAAATAGTCAAATTTGTTTGAGTGTATAGGAAGAAGTGTAGGTGAAAAGAATATCCAGTTTCAACTAAAATTGGGACATCTCCTGGAGCCAATTTTGCAAAGTTATACCGAAATGTAGTTTTCTATGCTAAACTAGATTGAAATAGGATTTGGATGGAAAACAACGTGGAACAGTATAAATTCAATATCGTGATCGAACCGGATGAAGATACCTGGTTTGCCTATTGCCCGGCCTTGCTCAATCTTGGGGGCTCCACATTTGGTTATACGAAAGAAGAGGCCCGAAAAAACATTCAAGAAGTGATCGAGATGATTGTGGAGGAACTGATAGAGGAAGGGAAAGCGATTCCTTCCGATCAAGGATCGAATCATACTGGACAAGAAATGGTTGTTAATTTATGAAACCTATTTTACACCTCTTCCCTTCCTCAAAATAGCATGGGCGACATTGATTATTCAAAATTACGAACTGTTACTATAAGAGAATTGGTAAACGCATTAGAAAAAGATGGGTTTGTATTCAATCGTCAAAAAGGTAGTCATAAGCGATATACTCATGTGGATGGAAGAAGGGTAACAGTTCCTTATCATCGTTCACGCCAAACATTACCAATAAAAACACTAAAAAGTATTATTGAATTTCATGCACAATGGGAATTAGATGATTTAATACGTTTGGAACTCATTAAAGGATGAACCATATTTTAACCTTTTGCTATAAGAAGAAATTCTCATCCCCTCACCCCAGGCTTTGCCAATGCCTTGACCACCAGTATTTGGCGTCGTGGGCTATGTCGCCTAGGTAGGCGAAGGGGTCGACCCGGCCTAGGGTGATTTGTACGGCTACTTTGTAAATGACGCCGTCGGCTTCGACCCGTACGATGCGGCCTTTGAGGGTGTGTTTGCCGTGAATGATGTTGAGCTTGGTGAGGTTCTTTTTGTCGGTGATCAGGCAGAGCACCTCGCAGCCGGTTTCCATCTCGCGCAGGCATTTGAGCAGGATCCCCGTTTTGCTGATGTTGATGGTGGTGCCCTGCACCAGGTAATCGGTGTCGGGATAATACAGATAGCAGGTCATGTTGAGAGGGATGCGCTTGGCCCGCGGCCGGTGCGGGCGGGGAGAGGGTTTGATGAGATTTTGGTCGGCTTTGCTGATTTTTTTCTTCGGGGAAATAGGTTTCTTTTTCCAATACATCGATACTCACCATTTGCGGGGGATGCTTTTGCCGCCCAAGACGTCTCGTCCACTGCGTTTGTCGTTGATGGCCTGGGTGGCCAGGTCGAGCACCGCTTGAGAGGCGGTGCCGCAGAGCATGGCGCAGATAAAGGCCCGGCGCATGTCTTTGTCGAAGGTTTCGACATATTGTTTTTGTTGCTTGAGGTTTTTCAGTTTCTGAAAGCGCTCCAAAGCCCGGCGCACCTTGATGGGGTTGTTGGTGGTGTAACGCCGCGCCAAAAACTCCTGCACCTCGGCCAGTCTGACTTCTTCTTCGCCGAACAGTTCTACCAATTCATCCCGCATTCGATCATTCGCCATGATTTGCCTCTTTGTTCATACTGCCTTCTGCAATACTATAGCACGTCAACATGCCATTTGCGGAAATCTTTTGAATTTCCGGGCTTGAAATTACACTGAGTTGTGTTTTCAAAATTTGTGTATTAACCGAGCTTTATCGAAAGACCGGCTCGGCGGGAGCACGCCAAGGCGCATTTGCAACCTCGCCCTCCTAATTGCAACAACCGGTTCGGCGGGAGC
>CAZEZQ010000934.1:0-2758 GCA_964516245.1 uncultured bacterium
AGGAGATACCTCTACAACTGGAATCTATACGGTAGCAATGGATGAGTACGGCACCGCGGATAAAAGGCCAAAACTCACCGTGAATTATCAATTCACTCAGTTTGGTGCTGATGGCGGATTCTTTTTTAATCCGATTGATTTCCCAGTTTTTGATCGGAGTTCAAATATGATCGACGACGGATTGGAATACCAAAGAATGTTCACTTCATTAACCGATGATCCCGATGGGGACCTCCTGAATGATGACTTTTTCCCCAATAAGCCGGATAGCATGAAAGTTATCTTGGTATTTGGTGCTCTAGATTTCGATCAAGCTGGCAAATCAGCTCAAGTCTATGCCGATTATGTAGAAACTGTATTAACCAAAAACAATACTAATGCAGAGATTGGTAATGATCTGATCGGAATTGAGTTGGGCAATGAAGAGGCCCAAGGTGGTGATGGATCATGGGATGAACCTCCTGAAACCGGTTTTTGGGCTGGAAGCTACGAAGGTGGAAAAAACTACTCGGAGTATTATCTAGCCGCCTACAATAGGATGGAAGATAACCCAAACATCGATATCGATCAATTGGATATCTTCTGTAGTTCTACTTTCGATGCATCATATGCATGGGGATGGACGGCACAGGCTACCAGAGGCCGTAGCGCGGATTTCATGGAAGGCTTTATCGATGGAGTTGTGAACGGTCAAGGCGGCCAAGAGGGTGGATATGACAAACTGCCCGATATCGTTCAAGTTCATAATTACACTGATTTCTCACCTGAATTTCAAATCGAAACGACGAATATTCTACAAGGTGAAGAGATGACAGAGTGGTTTGATCGAGCAGATCAGATGGCCGAGTTTTTTAATTCGGAAGATTATATGCCAGCTCTTGCTCAAACCGAGTATGGGTACAGTCCACGAGAAGGTTTCGATCGTGCTCCATTTCCTGGTACAAATGACAGTATAGTACACGAAGCTTCACAAGCAATTTATTATGTAAGAAGCAGACTGATCACTGGATTAGAACGTATCAATGGTCTTGGCTGGAAATACGATATGTATTATCACCACCCCAATGACTACGATGCTTCAGATAATGTCGACTATGGATTCTATATCGATACGAGCGGTGGTATTGGGACACGACGTAAAATCAGTGAAGCAGCGGAGATATTGCACACAAATGTGGAAAGTCTTGAATTCGGTGAATTGAATTCTGATGTGTTCGTAAATCTTCAAAGGGAATCACCCAGTTCTGGAAATGATATTGGTTATGCCTAGTGTAGTTGGGAAACACCAACAGGTAAGAAATGGGGAGCCATTTGGCGTTATAAGCATACTCCTGTTTATGCAAATGACATTGACAAACAAAGCGAAACCTACATTGTTATTGGTGATTTTTCAGGCTACACCGTAAAAGTCCATAAAATGGATTTTAGTGGATCTTCTGTTCAGTTTGTACAAGAAACATCAATTTCGGTTACTTCCAGCCATTACAATTCCAGTGAATTACAAACCGAAATTCCCATTGAAACCGATCAGAACCCCCGTTTTCTCGAGTTCATCCCATAACCAAAATTTTGGAGGTAAAATCATGCAGATATCAAAATCCATTCTTATATCATTTTCCATTACTCTTTTTGCAACATCCGTCTTTGCCCAACAAGGTCCAACTCATTCGTTTTCGGTGGATAGTAGTGCGAGTAATTTTACTTTCACGCCAGATTCTCAAAAGATTGTCTTTAACGAATTCAGTGTTGCAAAGGTTTATGATCTCAATACCCAAGAAATTACTCTTGTGTTTGATAAGCATAGCCTCACCATTTCGGATATTGACATTTCTCCTGACGGTCAATGGGTAGCAACCGGTGGATTGGCTAGTAAAGCGTTTGTCTGGAATATCAATACCGGTGAAGTGAAATGCGATATGACCATGCCATTGACACCAGATGACCGCGATTATAGACCCGTAGATGGGATTAAAGGGGTAGATTTTTCGGACGATGGACAATTTCTCTTAACCGGCACCACTCGTGCAGGGACATGGCTTTGGGATATCGACAAGTGCATTCCTATTTTTAAAACTGGTCACCCAGTCTCCTCTTCTCGTGAAGATTTACAATTGTTTCCTGATTCCTCAAAGGCCCTTATTAATAGTATTGTAATTTCAATACCGGAAGGAGAAATTTTGTTCCAAGGTATTAACGGAATTGCTACGGTTATTAATAACAAGTTAATTCGTTATACAGGAACGAGGAGAAATCCAGATAGATTGATTGTAAAAGAAGCAGATGTACAAACTCAACAGACGAGAGAGTTGTACTCTAGAATTATTGACGACGACACAGTTATAGAGAATTTGACTATAAGCCCTGACGGCAATTTTGTATTACTAGGAAACTTTAGCGACACATTCACACCAAAAGTTGGACACTCTAGTATCATTAGTGTGCAAACTGGTGAGAATGTCAAGCAGTTTGATGGATCTTTATCAACCAAAATCAACTCGCTTGTTTTTGGGAGATCGATGAAACATTTCGCCGCAATCCATGAAGATCAAGTTCAAATTTTCGACATTGATGACTTGACCAGTCAAATTTCCGATGCACCGGTAATGGACAATCAGTAGAATTGCCTTACAGATGCTCGTATACAAAACGGGAGGGCTTTTTGTTCCTCCCGTTTTCTTCTTTTAGAAATAGATCGTCATTCTCGTTGGTGGGGAGTTTAATGTATAATAACCTCCTTTATTATACATAAATTGCCTTT
>CAZEZQ010000935.1:0-2754 GCA_964516245.1 uncultured bacterium
TGCCCCAAGGTGGGGAAGAGAAGGTATCAACCTCGACCCAGGCGTTCTTCACCGGTCCACGGCCGACTTCGATCACCATCATCGGGGGGATCCCTGAAACGGGTTCGTCTGCTTGCAGCAAATCAAGCCAAGGGCGCGCCTGGCCATCGGTGAGAAAGAGCAGGCTCTCATTGCCCTCTGTGGTTTCTTGAATTGCTTGAACCATCTCTTGAATGGGTGTGCCATTTTTTTGCGGGGGTTGGGTAAATAGACGGTCGCGTTCGCTGAGGGAAAGTGGAGCCAGTTGTTGCGGGGAGGTATTGGACTGAACTTCCTCACCCCAGCGGTACCACTCGGTAGAGAGGCCTTGGAGTTCGTTGTCCAGCCGTTCGGCCACTTCACCGGCGCGCAGCCACCAGGAGTTGTCGCCCTCTGAGTAGCCCATGCTGTACGATTCATCCAGAATCACGGTATTCGATTGAAACGATTGGCCGAAGGGCAAAAATGAAAACAAGCGTTGCAGCTGGCCGGTTTCAGAAACCCAGCGCGGCCCAGCCAGCGCCAGAAGCAACAGCAATAAGATCAAGGTTCGCAGCAAAAGCAATAGCCATTCTTGCAGCAGTGGATTCACGCGCTCTTTTTGCTCAGATTCCATCAAGAAATCAAGCAAAGGGAAATCGACTTTTTTAATGCGCTCTTCCTGCCGGCGGCGGAAGATCCAAGGCAAAGCCAAAATGGGCAGCGCCCAAAAGAGTAAAGGATTGGCGAATGTAAACATATAGTTTCAGTTTTGCTTGTAAACAATTTGATGGGCGCAAACAGCGGCCCATCAGAAATCATGATTTGCTTATGTATTGAAGTACTCTACACGTTTTATCAAAGCAGTGAAGTGATTACAATAAGGAGTTCTCAAGGTAAGAGTTCTATCTATCCAATCTATCAATATCTTAAAAACTCAATCAATGATTTCAATATTATGACCATCCTTCGCAGCCCTTTGATGACAATAAGAATTCCATTCTCCGCAAATTTTGCGGCAAATATTTCTTTTTGCGGTGAATGCAGGGTATAATCTCCGCAAAAGGTGCGGTGATTATGCGGTATATTCATGAACGGCCAAATTGGCCTTCCCTGACTTGGGATTTGGATGCATTAGCAACCATGCTTGGTAACATCAGGCATCGGCAGGGGCTTTTGTTGGGGAGGATGGGGAGTCTTGGGTTTTCGTTGCGGGCTGAGGCTAATCTGAAAATGCTTACTTCAGATGTTGTTAAATCAAGCGCAATTGAAGGTGAATTATTGGATGTGGATCAAGTGCGGTCTTCTATTGCCCATAAACTCGGCATCGATATTGGTGGGTTGAAACCCGTGGATAGGCATGTGGATGGGATTGTCGAAATGATGTTGGATGCCACGCAGAAGTATGGTGATCCATTGACTGAAGAGCGCCTATTTGGTTGGCATGCTACGCTGTTTCCAACCGGTCGTAGCGGGATGCGGAAAATCACGGTGGGTGCATGGCGAACCCAGCAGGCCGGTCCCATGCAGGTGGTCTCCGGCCCTATAGGGCGGGAAAAAGTTCATTTCGAAGCACCGGAAGCTAGCCGGCTGGACAAAGAAATGAAAGTGTTTTTGGATTGGTTTAACGAATCAACCGAGATCGATCCAGTATTGAAATCTGGAGTTGCTCATTTCTGGTTTGTTACCATCCATCCGTTTGAGGATGGAAATGGCCGCATCGCCCGCGCTATCGCCGATATGGCTCTGGCTTGCGCGGATGGATGTGAAGAACGTTTTTATAGCATGTCAACCCAGATTGAGAAAGAACGAAACGATTATTATATTCAACTTCAGAGATGCCAGAGAGGCGGATTGGATATTACACGCTGGCTGGAGTGGTATTTGTCATGCCTTGGCAGATCGATTGATAGCGCTGAAGATACTTTGGCGGCGGTGATTCGAAAAGACCGAATCTGGAAGCACGCTAACCAATTTTCTTTGAACACACGGCAGCAACGAGTGATCAACCGTCTGCTTGAAGGCTTTGTAGGCAATCTAACCAGCAGCAAATATGCCAAACTCACCAGATGTTCGCAAGATACCGCATTGCGGGATATCCGTGAACTCTTGAATTATGGAATATTAGTTCAAAACCCCAGTGGTGGACGAAGCACCAGTTACCAATTGGCTGAGCATGAATAATATGATGATTTCTTAAATCTGGTGCGCTTCGATTCGTCAATATTCGACTTTCTCTTCCACCAGACACACTTGATTGTTTCTCATGGTTTATGTTCTGTTGCCGCCAGTTGCACCTCATGCCCATCTGGGTCGGGAAAATATATTCGGTTGCTGTGAATTTCGGGTTCGATGCCTTCAGCCCGTAATTTTTCAGCCGCTTGATTGACATCATAATGTTCAATCGAATAGCAATAATGGTCCATTCTGGCTTCGTTGCTCTTAAATAAAGCCAGAAAATCGTTGCCGAAGGTTAAAAAGCAGCTGCTATCCGACTCACGCGTAGGATTCAAGCCCAGCATTTTGGTATAGAATTCTTTGGACTTTTGCACATCCGTAACCCGCAGTGCTATATGGTTTAAATGCGTGGCTTGAAAAACAGGTTCATTCGTTTCTTGGGCGGATGAAGAGACACCAGTTGAAAGGGCAGTGAGTGCTGATATCCCTGCGATGAAGTCTCTGCGTTTCATGTTTCCAGATTCATAATCCGATAACAGTTTTTCTATGATTTGTTTCATGATCGTCCTCCTTTTTGAG
>CAZEZQ010000936.1:0-2749 GCA_964516245.1 uncultured bacterium
TCAGAAGGGCAAAGCTCCCACCCAGCCGCGAATGTTGCTCTAACTTTGAATCAACATTCTAACCACTTCACCTCCTCACCCTTCAAACTTCGGGTTCGGCTTCGGCATCTTCGCATTGGTCTCTTTCAACCACGCCTGCAAATCTTCATGCAATTCTTTCAATTTTTCCGGATGGCTTTCCGCCAAATTGTTCTTTTCCGAAAGGTCCTCTTTCAAATTGAACATTTCAAAACGCGGCCCGACATAATGTTTGATCAGCTTCCAATCGCCTTTGCGGATAATACTATAGGGACTGTTACCATGGCGATAGTGGGGGAAGTGCCAATAAAGCGCTTCCCGGTCCAACGATCCGGCTTGTTTAATCAATGGCATCAGGCTCAAACCATCGATAGGCCGGTCGTTTGGAATATCCACACCCGCCGCCTCACATAGGGTCGGCAGGCAATCGATGCTGCACACCAGTGAATGATTCACCGTCCCTGCTTGCACCTTGCCCGGCCACCGCACGATGAACGGTTCGCGAATACCCCCCTCATATGGATACCCTTTGCCAGACCGAAGCGGCGCATTATCGGTAGGGCCTAACAACCCGCCATTGTCGGAAGTGAAGATGATCAGTGTATTGTCTTCCAACTCCAATTCTTCCAACGTATCCATAATCTTACCCACGCAGTGGTCTACACTCTCCACCATCGCGGCATATTCAGGGTTATCCTGCCCACCGTCAGGCTCAATCTTCTTGTATTTCTCAATCAGATTTTCTTTGCCCTGTATCGGCGTGTGCACGGCATAATTGGCCATGTATAAGAAAAATGGTTGGTCTTTATGGGCGCGGATAAACGATTCAGCTTCATCCGCTTCACGGTCGGTTAAATACTCACCCTCTTTTCGAGGTTCAAGCGTTGGGATACATCCCTGGCGGTCATTGCAATACGGATCAAAGTAGCTGGGCGGTTGGCCATAATCACAACCTCCAACATTGTAATCAAAGCCTTGCTTGTCTGGATACCAATCATCCGCCCCCAAATGCCATTTGCCGATGTAGCAAGAGGTATAGCCCGCCGGTTTCAGCAGCTCGGCGATAGTAATTTCATCAAGTTCCATCCACAGCGCATTCTGGGGGCAAAGCAATTCTTTATCCGGCCCACCTTCGTATCCGCTTGGATTCTCTTTGTCTTCAGGAATCTTGCCTCCTTGAAAGCGCGCGCGTATCCAATCAGTCACGCCCAATCGCGATGGATACCGCCCGGTCATGATCGCGGCGCGGGTTGGTGAACACACCGCACAAGCCGCATACCCGTTGGTGAACTTCATCCCCTGCGCAGCTAAGCGGTCGATATTGGGCGTGTCATAATACTCACTGCCATAGCAGCCCATATCCACCCACCCCAGATCGTCCACCAAGATCAATACAATATTGGGCTTGGATGCTTGCGCATCAGCACGCTTGGTTATCGATGAATGGGCCAGGGCCGTTCCCACAGCGCCAACGCCCATAGTTTTCATAAAGCTTCTTCGATTGCTTTGAACGTTCATAAAGTAAAAATTTCCTCTCCCATCTTGATTCTATAGACTCCACATTACCATACTTAATAGGGTTTTTATAAGTGCACAGCAAAATTTCTAACAGGAAAAATTCGCTGAAAACGTATTCAAACACCACAAATAATCATAAAATAGGCCATTCAATTACTTTTTCAATAAGGAGAATTTATGTCTTCATATCGTGTTGGAATTGTTGGATGCGGTTGGGTGGCCGGCGAGCATGTCGCCGCATACAACCTCAATCCACATACTGAAGTAACCGCTCTGGTTTCTTCATCCAAAGAAAAAGCGCAACAAAAAGCCAAAGAGTGGGGCATCCAAAAAGAGAAGGCTATCCAAGCGGAGTGCTTCGAAACCGTGGATGAAATGATGGAAAAAAGCAAACCCGATCTGGTATCCATCACCTCCCCGCCCCAGCTTCATGTCGAACACGGCTGCGCCGCCGCCAATGGGGGAGCCAACCTGGTGATGGAAAAACCACTGGCTATGAACTCGGTTGAACTTCCGAAGTTGGTTGAATGCGTCAAAAAAAACAAAACCAAATCGGTCGTTAGCTTTGTGCTTAGATGGAACCCATTGTTTAGCATTCTGCGTTCGCTAATCGATGACAATTCGATCGGTGAAATCTACTACGGCGAAGTCGATTATTATCACGGCATCGGCCCCTGGTACAAACAATTCGAATGGAACATCACCAAACAAGCGGGCGGCAATTCCCTGCTCTCCGCAGGCTGCCACGCCGTAGACGCGCTTGTGTGGTTCGTCGGCTCAGAGGTACAAGAAGTCCATGCATACGCCACACGTTCCAAAGCCGAAGCCTTTCAACCGTATGAATATGAACCAACCTTGGTTACCCTATGCAAATTCAAAAACGGGGTGGCCGGCAAAGTCGCCAGTTCCATCGAAACCAAAGCACCCTACATGTTTCCCATCCGTCTTTTCGGATCCAAAGGCACCATTCGCGACAACCAACTGTTCAGCGACAAAATGCCCGGGCAAAATCACTTCGCCACCATCCCAACCATCATGCCGGATAGCGGCGATGTCACCCATCACCCGTTTCAAGAAGAAATTAACCACTTCGTCGATTGTTTGAATGCAAACAAAAATTCTCCCGTAAATATCGAATACGCTTCACACATTATGGAAATTTGCTATGCCGCCGAACAATCAGCCAAAACAGGAAAACCCGTCAACCTCCCAT
>CAZEZQ010000937.1:0-2746 GCA_964516245.1 uncultured bacterium
GCCGTTATTGTTACAAGAATCAAAATCGTTGATGCCGTCGCTCCCAGTTGACAGCGCTGATTTATTGATCGTGGATGAGATTGGCAAAAACATTAGCGGGGCAGGGATGGACCCGAAAATTGTTGGCCGCCGTACGACCATCAACACACGCACACTCGCGAAACCTGAGATCACCCGCATCGTGGTGCTAAATTTAACCGACCAGAGTGAAGGCAATGCTGCCGGATTGGGATTTTCAGATATGTGTACACAACGAGTGTTGGATAAGATGGACAGAGAAGCATCATATACCAACGCAATCGTTTCGCGCAATCTAATGGGATATACAACGCCGCTCCATTTCCCAACAGACAGGGAAACGGTAGAGGCAGCTATCCGCTCATTGGGAGAACTGGTCACTCAAGAGAACATGCGCATGCTGCGAATTCGCAATACCAATGATATGACCAAAATATGGGTGTCGGAACCGTTGCTGGAAGAAGTGAAATCCAAACCCAATGTAAGTGGAGTGTCTGATCTGTTTGACGTTCAGTTTGATAGCGATGGCAACCTGATGCCTATTCAAGCGGTTGCTGTGATATCATAATTTCAGTTAGATAAGACGATTCGGCAAAAAGTCTTTTTTGGAGCGCAGGCGTCCTCGCCTATAATAACATGTAGTGCGCATTGGACGTCCATGTTACTATAAATTGAGTAGTCGTTTTCTAGATCGGACTTTTTGCCGGTTCTTCATTGAGGGGTTTTTAGATTTTACTTAATATAACTGGCCAATTGCATTATTAGAAAAAGCAGAACGCCATAGGCGTTCTGCTTTTTCATTAGTTGTATTATTGATACAAATCATACTGTGTAACATTGGAAGATTGCGCGCCCGCTAATGCGGCGACTTCGGAGGCGGAAAGGGCTGAATCATAAATCCGAACATCATCAATCAAACCTCTCCACTGTTCACCATCTGTAGCGGTGTTGTCGCCACCAATGAATAAAGGCTGTGGCTGATCCAAAGGCTGTGTAATTTCTGCTGAATTCATGGCTGCACCATTACGATAATAGGTAATCACCGGTCCGTCTTTTACAACGGCATGATGCATCCACACGTCATTTGGGATATCATTACTGGCTGGATCCTCGCTGTCATCGTATTCCAAATTATCATCTCCGTTTTCATTCATATGCCATTCAAATTTGGTTGGAGTAAATTTGATAAATTGGCGAGGGGTAAAATCTTCACCATTGAGGGCTCTTCGATTCCCGAAAATGATATTGTTGGGAGAATCGGCATCCGCTTTGTCATTTGCCCAGAAGGCCCAGGTAAAATCTTGCTCCAGTGTCATAACAGGTATTTCATTGTCAATTTGAACATAGGCATCATCTCCTGCTCCACCAAAACTGGCGACCGAACCCCGTTCGGGATCATCAAACCAAACCGACCCATCGTCCAATCCACCATCCTCAAAATTAAAGATGGTTCCATTATTGCCATTGCCGCTGGAATCGCCGACGATGTCACCAGAACCTTCTTCAAATTCCCAATGCCCAATCAGCGATTGAGAATTTGAAGGTGCCGATAATGCCACAACCAGTCCTACTGCCGCCCATAATTTGAACACGTTTTTCATAACATCCTCCCAGAAATAAAATTGGTACTGCATATATGGAATAATTTGAATAATGTCGCCAATACGATTCAGAGCATTTGCAATGTTGTAACTTCCAATTGACATCACAAGTCATCATGGCTGTGCACAAGGTTTTGTATTAGACTCAAATTGAGATCGTTATGTCTAAACTTGTGTTTGTGAAAAGTGTGTTAGTGTTATTGCTAGTATCCAAATAAGTGCAATATAGATTATTAAATATATCTTTATGAACACTGAGTAGTGATTTGTATCCCATGTGAATTAGTGTGAATTAGTGTGAATTTGAATTTGTTTTGAATGACCTTTAGAATATATTACAATGAAAATAAGTCAATAGATTATAACCGAGATTATCCATTTAAGAAATACTAGAAAATATTCAGTAGTAGTATATCTCGCTGCAAACTCGTTAGGCCTGTTGCAAATGGATAACGTGTACTTATCGGAACATACATTTTGAGATAAAATATTTTTCACTTTCATTATTCAGAAAATTACTCAACTGGCAAATGTAAATAATGACAATTCTCATGAAACATACTTTGAATTATACAATTGCATTTTCATTGTTGCTCTTGTTGGCAAACTTCTCAGTATATGGACAGCGGCAACAATCTGATAAACCCAATCCGACTTTTGCCGATGTTGCCTATGGCCAGCACCAGCGGCATGTATTCGACTTTTGGCAGGCGGAATCTGATCGTCCTACTCCTGTCTATGTGTGGATTCATGGCGGTGGATTTCGGGGTGGTAATAAATCCTCGATTCCTTCTGGATTACTCAACCCTTTTTTGCAGTCTGGAGTTTCGTGTGCTTCCATCCATTACCGTTTATCGCATCATGCTCCCTATCCGGCTCAGATGTTGGATAGCGCCCGTGCTATTCAGTTTATTCGCTCAAAAGCGGAGGAGTGGAATATTGATCCCGAACGATTGGCTGCTGGCGGTGGTTCTGCCGGTTCGGGCATTTCGCAGTGGCTTGCCTTCCACGATGATATGGCAGAACCAAATAGTGATGATGCAGTGGCCAGGCAATCCACACGGTTGGTTTGCGCGTTGCCGATCAATATGCAGTCTACCTATGACCCTCGTGAGATCAAGAAAGTT
>CAZEZQ010000938.1:0-2745 GCA_964516245.1 uncultured bacterium
CCTGCGCTCCAAGATGTGGTACAACAAAATGCTGGATTTTACTTTTTGCCGGCTCCTCAATTAAATTAAATCATCCCCCGGCTTTGCCAGGGGTAATGACTGTAGTCGAATGATGGGTTGATAAAGCCAACCCATTAAATCTAACCATTTAGACTGCCACTTGCAAATCAACCACCAGCCGTTTCCCAATCGCTGCCAAGGCGGCCTCAATTCGCGGTAATTTCGAAGGATGGCGCGGATTAAGCAAACGGCGAACCTCTTTTTCATCGCACTGGATACGGTTTGCCAGTTCTGATTTGGTAATTCCGGCTTCTTGCATCGCTATATAAAGAGCGGCTTTGGCAGCCATTTGCGCGGTTAAGAGTATATCGTAATACCTTTCATTTGCTGTATCACTCTTTGCATTATGTTTTTGAATCTGGGAAGGCATAGGAATATCGAGACCCATCACAATCCGGTTCGCAATCGCTTCTTCCAGGCAGTCTTCTGCTTCTTTTAATGCATCGGAAACAGTATCCCCTTGCGTAATCGTTTCAGGGAAATCAGGAAATCGCACGACATACCCTCCATCTTCTTTTTCCGGAATGAGAGCAGCCGGATACAAAAACCGATACATAATGATCTCCTATAACTCCTCTTTGCGTATACCTGGTTCGTCGAGCATTGAATGGAAAGTGCCTTTCTTAAGTTCATCCTTTAAATTCCGAATGATCGTAAATTGAGAACCCTAAAATAAAGTACCATGGCTTCCCTTTACGCGTCGTGCTACGAAGTATACTGATATGCCCTTTTCTTTCCCTAACTGCTTCACTCTTCGCAAAAACTCGTTGCCAGTCATATAACAATTATCGGACATTTATGACCGAAGTCAATGGTTGTGCAGAAATATTTCACAGTAACCATTTTGCCATCTGAAAGCATTTTTATTTCGCCCATTCAGGGCTAGGGGTTTTGTGTTTCTTTTTTCCAGGGGCGATTGCCCCTGGCTATCATATGGCGCCCCCGTTGGGGCTGGAAAATTTTTTTTTAATCGGCTACATGGATACGTTTCACATCTAAATGTAATAAATATATTTATTACATTCCTTCTCCATTTATGGTATATTTATGCTAACCAATTTCCTGGAAAGTTATTATGCTCGTACAAATCATCGTTACATTCAATTTTTTGTTTCTTTTCTTGGTAGTTATTTCATCGCATGCCACACCCATCACATTGCGAATCCTCTCTACAGAAACGAATCAACAGACCCCCTGCAAAGTTCGTTTGGAACAACCGATGGGCAAACCCATAGTTCCTGATAATTATTACGATTACCGCGGCTGGTTTATGATTGATGGCGAAGAAACTGTTGACCTCGAACCAGGCGCGTATTATTTCACTGTATCCCGCGGCATCGAAACCCGCCCATGGACACGGCAAATTGATGTAACAGATGAAGCGCAAACCTTCGAATATACCATTTCACGATGGATCGAAATGAACCAGCGCGGCTGGTGGTCGGGCGATCTGCACATCCACCGCCCATTGGATGTGATTGAAAGCTTGGTGATGGCTGAAGATCTGAATGTTGCCCCGGTGCTCTCGCATTGGAACGACAGAGATATGTATGAAGAGGGTGAACAACCCAGAGAAAAGCCAATCTATATCGATAAGCATCATGTTTACAGCGAGCGCAACGCCGAACACGAAAAGCAAGGCGGGGCAGTGATGTTATTCAACATGCAACGCATGATCCCTGTCACCGATTTCGGCGCATGGACCCCCGATGCGTTGGGTTTAATCGAACAAGCCGATCAACAAGATGCCTGGGTGGAAATCGATAAACCGTTTTGGATCGATTACCCCTTATGGTTGGCTTCAGAAAAGATCGATTCGATCGAAGTGGTGCACAATCACTTTTGGGAAAATGGAGCGTTGAACAACGAAGCCTGGGGCCGGCCACGCGATGAACGCTATTCGAAAGAGCCGGTCGGGTTGGCCATGTACACTATGGATCTGTATTACAAAGCCTTGAACTGCGGCTTCCGTATCCCCTGCAGCGCCGGTTCGGCTTCTGGCGTGCTCGATAACCCCATCGGCCAAAACCGCGTGTATGTCTATCTCGGTTCGCATTTCAATTACCGGCGCTGGTTTGAGGCCTTTCACCAAGGGCGCAATTTCTGTACTAATGGCCCAATGTTGTTCGCTGAGATTAATGGTGAAAAACCAGGAGCGGTGTTTGATGATGATGATGAATTGCGCCTTGATATTAAAGCATATTCCCCCATCGGCATTCGGCGCATCGATTGCATCGGCGATGGGAAAGCGATTGCATCATACAATTTTGATCCTCCCCGCAAAACGGTTAACCTACAAGATGTTCTTCCGAATAAAAATCTACATTGGATCGCCTTGCGCGCCTTTGAAGAGTCATCCGAAAAGATTGTCCGCTTCGCCCACACCAGCCCCTTTTATATAAACTACAGCGGCACCGCAAAGGCTCATCCCAACGATGTGCAATTCTTCATCGACTGGTTAGACAATCGCATCGAACAAACAAAAGACCCAGAATTGATTGAAGACGGCCAAGCCCGCCAAGAACGTTTAACACATTTGCAGCAGGCACGAGCTACATTTGCTAGCATGCTAAAATAATCATACTCAATGTCATTTATTTATGGAATATGGCAAGAGATGGAGAAATGGGTGGCACAGGTTTCCTAACCTGTGCCTGAAGCTTGTATGAACTATGGATGGATCGG
>CAZEZQ010000939.1:0-2744 GCA_964516245.1 uncultured bacterium
GCTTCCACAATGTAGCCTTTTTCTTTGTCTCCATTGGTTTGCACGAAATCGATCCCCCGTTCCTGAGCGTTTTCAACAAAGACAAATTCAGATGCCAGAGCGGGTAATGGAAATAAGAAAAAAGTGCAAATAATCAACAAAGTTAGATATATGACAAAGGAGGGCGACGCTCCTGCCGAGCCGGTCGTTGCCTTAACCCCTCTCTCTCCAAGAAAGGACCTGTGTGATGCTCCCACCCGGTAGGGCGACGCTGAAAATGCGCCTTGGCGTGCTCCCGACGAGTCAGAATTATTCAAACGCTCTAAAACAATAGAATTCACTCTATCAACCAACATCCTGGCCATTCTTCAATCCTAAAAATCCCGGTTCAGACAATTATCAATAAACCCACATCACTGACGTTCCGGCAAAAATCCAATCTTGTGTACATTATAGTCACATCTTGGAGCGCAGGCGTCACACCTGCGCTTTATGTTGATGCAGGCGAGGACACCCACCAAGGCGCGTCTATGACCTGCGATCTATGTTGATGCAGGCGAGGACACCCACCAAGGCGCGTCTATGACCTGCGCTCTATGTTAATGCAGGCGAGGACGCCTGCGCTCCAAAAAAGATTTTTTGCCGGATTGTCATTACTACTCCAACTTCTCTTTTGCAACTTTAAGGTTTTTTCTTACACCTTCGTTATCAAATCCCATTTCAATGGCTTTTTCAAAGTTTTGCACCGCTGGTTCATACCGCTCTTGCATCAGATAACAAACACCGAGGGAGTTATAAATGGCAGCATTATCAGGTTCGAGTGATAGCGCTTGCAGCAAATGATATAAGGCTTCTTGAATATTATTTTTTTGAATCAGCAAATTTCCCAAAAGATTATAAGCAGTGGCATTATCGGAATCCAATTCCAACGTCCGCCGAAAACAAAACATAGCGTCTTGGTGTTTCTTGCGTTTCATATACACATGGCCCAATCGCAGCCACGTGTTTGGATTGTTAGGGGCGCGCCGGCTGGCCCGTTCCAATTGGGTTTGTTGTTCTTGCAGCTCGTACAGAACCTGATAGTTTTTTAAGATTTTCCGGCTGGCTTCACGTTTTCCGTTGCGGGCCAGGGCTGTGGCATACAATCGATGGGGCTCAGGTTCAATGGGGTTGATTTTAATGGCTTTCAGAAAGGCTGATTCAGCCTTTTCCCACTGTTGCCGTTTTTGGTAGGTTTTGCCCAAGCCGATATACCCATCGGATGATTTGGGATTGCGATTTATCAATTCTTGAAAAACCGCTTCGGCTTTCTCCATTTGATTTTGAGAAAGGTAAATATCGCCAAGAAGAGAATAGGCTTGCAGTTCGTTGGGATGGTTTTTTTGTATGGATTCAAGATGATGCTGTGCTTGTTGGGCGTCTTGCTTGATGCGCCAATAATACTTGGCCAAATACAAATGGGCATCCAAAGATTTTTCATCAATATCCAAAATCTGCTTTAAAACTTCAATTCCATCCTCAACCCGGTTTAATCCAATCAATGCTTTAGCTTTTTCAAATAACAAGGAGGTATTTTGTGGATCAATATCCAACCCATCTTTAAAATAGTTCAGAGCTTCTTGATAGTGGTTGCGCCGGGCGGATTCGTTCCCTATTTTCAAAAAATCTCTCGCTTTCGATTGATCGATTTCTTGAGTGAACGCAGGTATGGCTAGAGCCAATATGTAAATGATGAGTAAGGGGTTGATTCGGAATCTCATTGTCTCACATTCCTCCGTTGATTATGAGCATAGTTTATTATACCCATAAACCATTTAGGTTTGACAAGTGGATTTGTTGGTTGGAAAAGAAATTGAATACCCATCATAAATGACATTCCGGCAAAAAGTCTAATTTGGAGCGCAGGCGTCCCCGCCTGCATCAACATCCCGTGCGCATTAGATGTCCTTGTCGCTATATATTGTGTAATTGTTTTCTAGATCGGACTTTTTGCCGGATCTTCATGCATGGGTGACTTCTATGAGTTGGAGCGATATGGATGCAGAGTTTATCGATGGCATTCGGCGCAATATTTACATTTCCAAAGTGAATGGTTTAATCCCCTGGGCGGTGATCCAACGGCCCAAACATTGGGTGGGTGGCGATCCTAATCCTGGCACTGCGATTCATGTGGATGAAAACAGTTCGTATACCATACGACCTGGCTATTACTATTACAAACAAGTTACCCGGGCGGGGCAACCGGGCATGGCGGTCGCCGTGGTGGAATCGTATGACCCTGATTTGCATGGCATTGCGTTTTCCAGCAATGGAACCAAGAATCCAAACGCGTTTGTATTGATTAATATTGAAGATGACGACAAAGAAGCGATTCTCAATATTAAAGGAAATGATGGCAAAACGTTTAAGGCATACCGAACCAGCGAAGAGGAAAATTATAAATACATCGGTGAGGTTGAAGTGAAAGACAGTCAGATTCTATATGATTGCCCTGCGGGATCAGTAACAACATTTTTCGGGAAATAGAATTGAAAAAAATTCTCCAGAAAATTCTCCAGAAAATTGTATACAAATTCCATTAAAAGTTGTAAATTATAGCCATCTAGATTCTAACGTGCGAATTTGAGAGATTGTTTCTTAGATTCTTACGCGTGAATATTAAGAATTTGTCTCTCAGTAATTATATGAAGGCAAGGAGTAGTTCATTTTAACCCCCTCCTAACCTCCCCCATTTCATTGGGGGAGGAATGGGAAAGCAAATTTTT
>CAZEZQ010000940.1:0-2740 GCA_964516245.1 uncultured bacterium
CTTGTTATTTCGGCCATACAGGGCTAGGTTTTTATGTTTCTTTTTTCCAGGGGCGGTTGCCCCTGGCTATCATATGGCGCCTCCGTTGGGGCTGGAAATTTTTGTGCAGATCCGGATCAATTAACACAATGTTCGTCTCTTTGCGATACCTCTTAGTATACTTGCCTCGGACACCCGATTGGATCAAATTCTCGGGATATTCATCTCGAAGTGTACAATGTTCACTGTTCATAGGCTTTCCTTATCATACAACCAACACTCCAAATTCATTCCGCATTCTCATTGGAATTCAAACGTGGATTCACCCATCCACTCCATAGTATACCAACATCTTTCTTGGGCGAAATAATCTGCGAAAGAATCAGCTTTCCATATTGGTTGCTGTAATCACTTAAATCGATGGTGATTTCTTTTAAAGTTTCACGGGGGGTGAAATCGGTGATGTTGAAGCGTTCATTATAAACCACTTCACGCTGGCCGAAGGTCTCCACTTCCACTTGAAATTCTATCCACTCGTTGTGATAGGTTCGATTGGGGTAATCGAGCGCCAAACTGGCGGTGAACAGGGCGTTTTCCGGGAAAATGTATTCACCGGAAATTTCAGATTTCACCATGCGCACATCCACCGCGATCACGGGGATATCATCCCAAAAGGTGAGTTTGACGCGGCCTTCGTTAATGGGATGGGTGGCCAGGTCTTCGAATTCAAGATGTTCGTCAAAAATCGACCATAGGTTGTATTGGTTTTTGGGGTCATACCGGTAAATGTATATGGATGCCAAGTCTTCAACTTCGGTGCCGGTTTTGGAGGGATCGGTTATTTTGGCGGCCAGTTTGGTAAACCGGGTGTCGAACCAGACAGGTTGATAAGATGTGTAATACCTCAAATTGTGCAGTTTCATATACTTCAGCATGGCGGCCCAATGGTCTTCCCGCATCCGGCCGTAATCGCCCGGACGTTTGGTAAAGGCTTTGAGATAGAGGTGAATGTCAGGGTTGATCAGCCCGGCTTCGTCTTTGCAATAACGTTCACAATATCCGCCCACAACTCCCAAACCGGTTGTGCCGATCAAAATGCGAGCGTCGACCGGGGTGTGATCCCTCAGCCAATAGGCGGTTTGTTTGCGGACACCTTCGTTGATGTCGATATGGTGGGTGAAAAATTTGGGGATATCAGGAGCGCCCCGCCGTAACACAGGCAAAGCGACAAAAATAATAGCGGCTGATAGCGCAATGCCGATTGCGTGATAGCTCCACTTTTGTTGACTGGAATTCGAAATGGATTGAACGATGTGGGTTAACAGATAGTGCAAAGCGAACGCGCTCTCAATATGGATGAGCACGATCAAAATTTGGATGTATCGAACAAAATAACCGCCGAATTGGGGATACACATGAAATTTGAAGCCGAACAAGAAGGGCAGGGCAAACACCCCCAGCATGGCGGCGCGGGCGGCGTAGCAGCGGTTGCTGGGCATGCGCTGACCGCAGTTGAAAGTGAAGATCAGAGCTGAAATCGCGGATAGAAAAAACAAAACATAGTATATGTAAGCCGTAGGATCTTGGTCGGCAATTTCACGAACGGCATTGAGAATGGCGATAAACCCTTCTTTGATCTGAATCGAGAGAGGGAAAGTGGTGAAATCATTTAAATGAAGCAGCTTGCCGTAAAAGGTGGTGGGCAGCCAAAAGCCACTGTTGATTTTGACAAAAACCATGTAGGGTGATACCACCAATAACCAACCCAATCCATACCAGATAATGTCATTTAGTATTGTTTTTAAGTGTATCGTTTGATTTCGGTGTCGCAAAAGCAGTCCAGCATGAAGTTGAAAGAAAATGTAACCAGCCGCTGCAATCAGGCCTTCGGGGCGGGTTAAAAACAATAGTCCACCAGCAAACCCCAACCAGACAGAGCTAACCCAGGGATGGCGAAGCATCAGGTAAAAATTGATCACAGCAATGGCGCAAAACATGGAGGCTTCGAGCCCCGCGGGGGCGGTGAAATACAAAGGACGGCACCCCGCCAGCATGATTCCAACCCACAACGCCAACCAAAGATTTTTGGTATGCTGCCACACGAGCAGCTGAGAAAAATAGATCAATACCAAAAACCAGAAGATCCCCGCCCATTGCATAGCCCCCATGGCCGGTACAAAGGGAACAACCCAATCCACGAGTGCGGAAAAGATGGTGTACAAAAAACTGGTGACGCCAAAACTGACGTCGCCAGGATTAAAACAAAAGCCTTTTCCTGCCACGATGTTTTTAATGTATTGCAAATAGATATACGCATCATCCAGTGGCAAGCCGTCACCGGCGTTTTTGACATACAGGCTAAGAATCAGGCCTACCGGCAGAGGGAGAATAAACAGTAAGTGAAGCCATCGTTTCATAGGGGGTGATTGGTTCATAAATTCCGTACAATTTCAGAAATGTGATTGAAAATTTTGTGCATTATACCTTTTTCTTTTTACCTGTCTCTAGGTGGGCATTGAGAATGATAAAATCCCAGCGAGCAATATATCCAGTAGCCTGTTACACTTGAAATGATGGCAATGAAATTTCTTATACGAAGCCTTTAGGAGGGTGAGGCTGCAAATGCGCCGTGGCGTGCTCCCGCCGAGACGCTGTATGTATAAGCAATAGAGTTTGGCTCTAAAAAAAATAACCCATTAATTCATCTGTGACAGAGTAGTAGTGGTCGGTCAAGCATGGAATGATGGGTGAAAACATCTAA
>CAZEZQ010000941.1:0-2736 GCA_964516245.1 uncultured bacterium
AATATGGATATTATTCGTAAAGCCGGTGATTATTAATTCTTTCAATTTTTTTCAACTTTGAAAGGGGGAGAGTGCCGAATCGAAGAACATGGGTATAGTCCTCGCTGGATTCATCTTTTTCTAAGACCAAGTAATACGGGATGGGTTGTGCTTTAAGGATTTCAACCAATCCGTCAACCAGATTGTGGCCATTGATTTCGAACGAGATTTTTTCTTGCAGGGCATCTCGCCTGATTCCCCGGTAAATCACCCATTCGTCCGGTCCATAGCCTTCACGGGGGTGAATGACTGGTGGAACTTCAAGCCGGATATTGTATTTCCGGGTGGAGCGGTTGGCCGATTTCAACACCCGGTCTAAAGCGTCTTGAATAGTAATGTTGGAAAACTCAAAATCTTCAATTTCCATAAAGTAGAGAAGGGTATTCACTTGCTTGCGCACCACCATCACCCGATTGTCGAACAAATTCGAACGGAAAGTTCCATACGTTTTATTGGTGAGAAAATCCATTGCTTTCTGCAATGCCCCGGTGCGAATTTTCGTTTTGAATGGCTGAACTCTGTCAGGCAATTCTTCTTTCTCATAAATCAGAGATATGCCGGAGTATTTTTGAGGTTTCGCCAATCCCCATCCATAATTCTCATAAAAATAGATGACTTGCGACAGGGCGTGTTCCATATCGCCGGCTTGGATGTGCAGCAAATAATACCCCTTTACCATATACGGGTCTGCATATTTCGGTTCAAATTGATGCAAAACCGGGTCGCCATCCGCATGGAGATTCAGCATCGGCAATAAGAGAAGCGCAATAAAAAATGTTTGAATTTTCATGTTTCTCACAATCTATGAATTGATTCTTTTTCTTCCATCATTCAGTATAACATAATTGTATTTATCATCTTGTGAAAACAGAGGAAACTGCTATGAATAACACCACAGCCCGCCTTCTGATTCGTTGTCCGGATAAACCGGGGATCGTTGCCGCCGTGACCAATTTTCTGTATCAACTTGGCGCCAACATCACCTATTTGGATCAATATTCAACCGATCCAGAAAATGGGACATTTTTTATGCGTTTGGAATTTCAAACCGCCCATTTGGATGTTACTCAACAAGAAGCCAAAGGTTTGTTTCAAGAACGGGTGGCAGACCGTTTTGAAATGCAATGGCAATTGAATAACACCTCGGTCCCGAAAAAGATGGCAATTATGGTATCGAAATACGACCACTGCCTGCTAGAACTCTTGTGGTTGTGGAAACAAGGGAAGTTGCATGCTGATATTACGATGGTGATTAGCAATCATCCTGATTTGCAAAATGCGGTGGAGGCCTTTGGTCTCCCTTATCATCATGTTCCAATCAGCAAAGAAACCAAACCAGAGGCTGAAGCAAAGCAATTGGAACTGATGAAAGACCAGGTGGAGATTATTGTTCTGGCGCGGTATATGCAGATTCTTTCTAATGAATTTGTCAATCATTATCCTAATCACATTATCAACATTCATCATTCATTCTTGCCTGCTTTTATCGGCGCCAAACCTTATCATCAAGCTCATGCTCGTGGGGTGAAAATTATTGGAGTGACAGCCCATTACGCCACTGCAGATTTGGATGAAGGCCCGATTATCGAGCAGGATGTCGCCCGGGTTTCGCATCGCCATACAGTGGAGGATATGATCGATCTCGGCCGGGATTTGGAACGCCAGGTATTGGCGAGAGCCGTCCGTTGGCATTTGGAAGACAGGATTATTGTTGACGGTAATAAAACCGTTGTTTTGGGGTAGGGAATTATGTGGCTATACCTAACTTTGAATGCTGTGGTATCGTTTATGAAATGATAGAGAAAATTGGAGGAGCCATATGTCAAAAATAAATCGCCGTACATTTGTGGGTGGCGCCGCACTGGGAAGCGCCGCTATTGCCAAGATGGCTTATGCCGAAAATCATGAAACGAAGATGAAAACCGCCGTAATTGGTTGTGGGTGGTATGGGATGGTCGACCTAAAGGCGGCTTTTAATGCCGGCAATGTGGAATGCGCTGCGATTTGTGATGTTGACAGCGCCCATTTGAAGGACTTCGCCGATGAAACTGAAAAACTGCAAGGCCAACGTCCTCAGACCTTTAACCATTATAATGAGTTGCTTGACCAGGTTGAGTTAGACTTTGTGATCATTGCAACTCCACCCCAATGGCATGCACTCCCATTTATCGCCGCTTGCGAAAAAGGATTAAACATATATTGCGAAAAACCTTTGGCTTATGACATTCGCGAAGGCCGGACGATGGTCAATAAAGCCCGTGAAACCGGCAATATTGTTCAAATCGGCTTTCAACGGCGGAAAAGTGCGGCGGTCAATGAAGCTATGCAGCACATCCGTGCAGGCAATGCCGGTGAGATTGTGCAAATCGACGCTCAAATTCATTACACCGCCGGTATGAAAAGCAACGTTCATCAAGAGCCTCCAGAAACTTTGGATTGGGATTTGTGGTGTGGCCCCGCGCCCCGCTTGCCTTATACCCCTAACATCGGGCACTTTCAGTGGCGCCTGGAAAAAGAGTATGGGCATGGCCATTTGGTGGATTGGGGCATTCATTGGATCGACAGCATCCGCATGGTAATGGGAATGACTACCCCTCAATGGATTCAAGCCGCAGGCGGTCTGTATCAATTGGATGGCAAAATCACCACACCCGACACGCTTTCAGTACATTTTGAATTCGATCAATGCCCGGTGCA
>CAZEZQ010000942.1:0-2730 GCA_964516245.1 uncultured bacterium
ACAAAAAAGCCCTGGGGAAATTGCAATCTGAATTCGCCCAGGGCGCGTAGCAGCGAAGGAAAAACGACGGTTGATAAATTAGGTTCGATGAACAAAAAGCGTATGGCGCATACCAGCAGCCATACGAGAATGAATGTCGATACCAAATACGCGGCAAGAGTTTTCTTATGAATCGGGGTTCCACTCCTTGCCGGTAATTAAACGATAAGCTTCCAAATAGCGCTGATGTGTGTTTTCAATAATATCTTGTGGAAGATCGGGCGCTGGTGGTGTTTTGTCCCAATCGGTGCTTTTGAGGTAATCACGAACATATTGTTTATCAAAGGGCTGCTGGGGGCGGCCCGCTTCAAAATCGGCCACCGCCCAAAAGCGGGATGAATCGGGGGTGCAGCATTCATCGATCAGAGTGATTTCATTGTCTACAAAGCCAAATTCAAACTTGGTGTCGGCCAATATCACTCCCCGTTCTTTGGCGATTTCTGATGCGCTTTGGTAAATTTCCAAACTGCGTTCGCGCAATTCTTCGCCTTCCCAACCGCCGACCTGAACGATCATTTCATCGAATGAGATGGGTTGGTCGTGGCCCTCTTCCGCTTTGGTCGTCGGGGTGAAGATGGGCTCGGGAAGTTGTTCAGATTCGCGCAAACCAGCAGGCAATAGAATGCCCCCCGCCGTTTGTTTCTTTTGATATTCGGCCCAGCCGGAACCTGCCAGGTATCCGCGAACGATGCACTCGACTGGGATGGTTTCGGCCTTTTGCACCAACATGGATCGGTTTTTGAGTTGTTCGGGATGCTGATTGAAGGGTTCGGGGAACTCATTGATGTCTGTGGAGATCATGTGATGGGGTGTGGCTTCGGGGATGGTCTCGAACCAAAACTTCGACAATTGGGTTAACACCGCTCCTTTTTCGGGGATGCCCTGGGGCAAAACACAGTCGAAGGCGCTGATGCGGTCGGTGGCGACGAGCAACAGCTTGTCGCCCAAGTCGTAAATATCGCGAACTTTGCCTGAATGGGCGGGCTGCACCCCTGGAATTTCGATGGAAGTCAATGCTTCTTTCACTACCGGTTATCCCTTTCTAATTCAATAAATTTATTGTGAATGCAATTCTACTTTATTTGAGTTGGCTTCTTGCGATTCCAATCCATGGCGCAGATATTCTGCCGCGTTTTCGGGTGGGATGGGATTGATGTAAAACCCCGTGCCCCACTCAAAACCCGCGATGTGGGTTAATTTAGGTGTGATTTCCAAATGCCAATGATAATGGGGATATTTTTGAGTGGGGTCGGTGCATGGCGCCGTATGCAGCATGAAATTAAAAGGAGGATCATCCAATACAGTTTTGATGCGTTTTAAGGTATCCCGCAAAATCGCAGCGAAAGTGGGCACTTCAGAAGATTCGATATCTTTAAAGTGTGAGCAATGCCGTTTGGGAATGATCCACGTTTCAAAGGGGAAACGGGCGGCAAAGGGTGAAAAGGAAATAAAATCGTCGTTCTCGAGAACGATGCGATTTTGGCTTCGTTCTTCATGGCGAATCATATCGCAAAATACACAGCGCTCTTTGAAATTGTAGTAATGCAGCGACCCGTCAATTTCTTCTTTTACACGCTTCGGCACAATGGGCAGCGATATAATTTGCGAGTGAGGGTGATCGAGCGAGGCCCCCGCTTCACGTCCGTGATTTTTAAAGATCAAAATGTAGCGCAAGCGAGAATCTTTTGAGAGCGCCAAATAGCGTTCGCGATAGGCCCAGATGATTTCTTCCACCTGCTTGACATCGTAATCTCCCATCGAAAGTTCGTGGTTGGGTGTTTCAATCACCACTTCATGATGGCCGAGACCGTTCATCTTGTCATACATGCCTTCACCCGCCCGGTTGAGGCCGCCTTCTTCGTTTAGTGCGGGAAATTTATTGGGGACCACGCGAATCCACCAATCCCTGCCATTTTCGGGGCTGCCCTCTTTGCGGAAGGCGAGAATTTCACCAGGAGTTTTTTCTTCATTGCCTGCACAAAAAGGACAAAACCCACCTTTGAATTCTTTTTTTGCGGTAGGAAAGTCGGTTGGGCGCTTGCCGCGTTCGCTGGCAATAATCACCCAACGTCCGATGATTGGATCTTTTCTCAGTTCAGGCATATACGCCTCCTGTTCATCATGGGCACAAAGTAACAGATCAAAAAGTGTATTTTACGCATCCCTCGTTTCGAGGTCAATTGAAAAAACTTGTGTTTGAAAAAACTTGTGTTGATTGGAAGCGTGTCAATTCGGCTGCATCAAATCAATTGCGATATCTGCGATTGACTGCACATCCGTAGATGCATTCTTTAAACGAAGTATACCACGTGAATTCCAGTATTGTTTGTATTACTTGGTTGAAAAACATTATTGGCAATCCTCAGTTTGGTGTCCGGTTTGGTGAACAATGTGTGTTCGGAATTGAGCAAGGTTTTGTCATCTTATTCAAAGATGCTCAAATAAGTTTGCGCCAAGGCCAGGGCGAATCTCTTGATGAGCCGCTTGAACAAGAAACCGGCTCCTAAGGAACCACATTCATAATCTGTTGAAATTGAGAATGTTGGTTACTTGCTGTTTTTACACATCGCCGAGCCAAGATTCGAGTTCGCAAGGGCAGACAAACAACGCTTGCCCCGCCACGGCGCGTCATGACCTTGCCACCCAGTCGATGTGTGGCGGCTCGGCGGGAGCCTCGCCCTCCCGCTTACG
>CAZEZQ010000943.1:0-2728 GCA_964516245.1 uncultured bacterium
GCCAGGCAGTTCTGAGGCATCTGAAGAAAAAACCTTATTGGAAATGACAGAAGGAGGAACCCTGTTGCTCGATGAAATCGGCAGCATTTCTCCCAATGTGCAAGGGAAATTGCAGCGCTTTTTGGAAGATGGATCTTTTACCCGAGTCAATTCTAGAACCGTATGCAAAGCCAATGTCCGTCTTTTCGCTTCCACCAGTGAATCGTTGGATGAATCGGTGGCGAAAGGGGAATTTTCCGAAGATTTGTATTTCCGCCTCAATCGCTTCACCTTGCATTTGCCGGCGCTGCGGCGGCGTGTAGAAGATATCCCGGTATTGGTGAAGAACATTTTGCAGCGCATAACGCAAGAAAAAGATGAAGAGAAACTACCGCAATTCACAGAAGAAGCCTTAAAAATGCTCATGGAGTATCATTGGCCCGGCAATATCCGTGAACTGGAAAATGTGCTTGATTTCGCAATCTTGGTAGCGAATGAAGGACCCATCGAACCCAAACATTTGCCCAAGCAGTTTCATGACGAAGTCGGCAGCATTTTTGTGGGCTCATCGGTGGATGATTTGCCCCCCATGAGCGAAATCGAGCGGCGATACATTTTGCGCGTGATGGAAGCCACCCGAGGCAATAAAGTGAAAGCCGCGCAAATCTTGGATATCAACCGCGCCACTTTGCACCGCAAACTTCAAATGTATGAAAAAGAAAAGATCGCTGAATTGGGATAATTCAATATGAGATCTTTACAAAGCCCGGGACTCTTTACCCGGGCTTTTTTCTTTTCGAGCCGCGAATTACACTGCCAATAATAACAATAATAATCCTTTGCAGTTACACGTACAGAAGATGATTCTTTGAATGATTGTAGAATTCGAAGAGCTCTGTGCGGCGTACACTTGTGAATTATAAATGTGAATCATAAATTTGCTGATGAGAATTCTCTTTGTAAACCACACTTTCCCGCCTGAAAGTTATGCTGGTTCAGAACTTTGTGTTTTCAATCTAGCCAAATCACTGCAGCAACAAGGGCATTCTGCAGCCGTTTTTTACCGCTATTCCAACCCTTCGCATGATGAGTTGGAAGTGCGGGAAGATTGTTTTGAAGGCGTGCCGGTGTTTCGCATCAACCACACCTACCGTTTCACACACAGTTTTCAAGACATTTATTTGAATCCCGTGATCGATGCCAAATTCTCCTATTTGCTCTACGATTGGCAGCCTGATGTGGTTCATTTTCATCACATCACCAATCTTTCGTTGGGAATGGCCAACGAAGCGAAAGCGTTTGGCGCGGCTACCCTCTTTACTCTTCACGATTACTGGCTGCTCTGCCAACGGGGCCAATTGCTCAAACGAGACCTTTCCCTTTGCCACGGTCCAGGCGATTTGGCCTGCCGCAAATGCTTATCGGCGCAAGTGTTGCGGGGCAAATCTCAAAGATGGGTATCATGGCTCTTGCATTGGAGTCGAAGGCGAAAATCCAACACCGGTGAAATCGAGTTGCTATCGAAAAAACCATCGATGATTCAAATTCCAAGCAAAGAGTTTGTCGGCCGTACAACATTTGGGTTGGGAGAAGAAGAGAACCGGGTTTTATTGGCCCATCCACCGGCGAAGATTCATTTCGATCTGAAATTATCTCGAGAAGGAAATTTGAAAACCGCCATTGGAATGCATCCATCAACCTACGGCAAACCGGGTGGAGGCGTTCGCTTTGAAATCGCGCAAGATGGCCGGGTTTGCATTCAGCAAGAATTGAACCCCAAACAAAATTCATCACATCAAGGCTGGCACGAAATGCAAATCCCCATTCATCCCAATTCTTCTGGAAAAACCCGGCTTACACTCAGTACAACTGCTCAAAATGGAAACGACAATCAGTTTTGCGCTGCGGGTTGGTTGTCACCTGTGATTGTACAACATTCTCCCCAATCTGAGATACAAAGCCAGAGGCCTGCAAAAGCGCCGAAGATGCATACAATTGCGAAACGAACTACACAATGGGCGGCTGATTGGATTGTGTTGTTTTCTGGAACCGCCAAAGAAGGGATTGCACATCGCAAACACTGGGTACAGCGGGTGTGGCGGGATATTGATCTATTTATATCGCCTTCCCAATACTTGCGCCAATTTTTCATTCGCCATGGTATGCCCGAAGAGAAAATCATCTTTTCCGACAATGGTTTTGTCATCCCCCATCATATTCCCAAAGCCCCCCTATCCACTCCTTTGCGATTCGGATACATTGGCACCTGGATCCCCTCCAAAGGTGTGGATTTGGCAATACAAGCGTTTCAGTCGGTCGATCCTTCGAAAGCCAAGCTGATCGTGCATGGTTTTTTTCCCGGCTATGATGGGTATGAGGATTATGAAAAGCAATTGCATTCTATGGCTGGACCGGCCGTGGAATTTCGCGGGAAATACGCGCCGGAAAATGTTTACGATCTCCTCGCCGAAATCGACTGCCTGGTGATGCCATCGATCTGGTGGGAAAACTCACCGATGACTCTGCATGAGGCCTTTTTGGCTGGAGTGCCTGTGATTACGGCAGATGTGGGGGGCATGGCGGAACAAGTAAAAGACGGTGGCGGTTTGACGTTTCGCCATCGGGATGCAAACGATTTGCACAGGGTGATTGAATCTCTAATCGAATTTCCCAGCCGGCTTGAAGCCTTGCGGTCAAATATCCCCCGCGTAAAATCAGTAGAAGAACATACCAAGGAGATGATTGAACT
>CAZEZQ010000944.1:0-2724 GCA_964516245.1 uncultured bacterium
CCAATTTGTCCGCTGCTGCCGGTAATGAGGATGTTCAAATGCACCACTCCTTGATAAGTGAAATTGTAATGGGTCAGTTGTATGAAGTGAATTCTAAAAAGTTTGAATAGTCTTTTCATTCCTCCCCCAATGAAATGGGAGAGGTTAGTCTTTTCATTCCTCCCCCAATGAAATGGGGCCTGCGCGCCGTGGCGTGGAGGTTAGGAGGGGGTTAATAGATTCGCTTATCATATCCTTTCAACCCTCTCCTAATCCCTTCCAATCTTGTGAGGGGGATTTACTTCAGTTCGGTGACCTATTACGTAAATTTTACATAATTCAAATAATCTTTTGATCATGCTGCTTTGCATGAGTTCCGTCAAGAATTGGAACGTAACAAAAAGCAAGATGTCTCGTTGGGGATAAAAAAAAGCCGGAGAGAATTCTCTCCGGCTTTGAGGTGTTGTCTTTGAGATTGCAAGTCAATTTTGAGATTACAGGTCAATTCAGTTGATGATCGGGTTTGATGGATTGCTCGGATTGGGATTGAACTCCCGCTGCCGAACTTATCCCCTCTTCGATATTACTATCCTTGGACTCGGACTTGGATGAAGTAATCCCTTCTGATTCATCTTGACTGGTAGAATCATCTGCCGCTGAAATTTTAATGGATTGTAGTTGTGAAGAAATCGAATCAAAATATTTGTTGATTTCTTCAGAAAATTCATCAAATGAGTTCGCGACATCGGTGAGAAATTCACTTTGATTCTTTTCAGCCCCGTATTCCAATTGCTGTTTAATGGCTTCACGGGCGAATTGAACCTTTTTCTGCAGCCGGTCTTCAAATGAGGCGATATCTGAATTGAGATTTGTCAATTCAGTCGAGAAGTGCTCCAAGGCCGAATCCCCCTCCGAACGATCCAAGGGAGCGGTCAATTGGCCCAACGAGTCGTTTTTCTTGGATGCCATCAGCTGATTTAACGATTGAGTTATTTCTTCTACCTGCAGCGAAAGTTTTTTCAATTCGTTGGTGGTGTATTCCTGGCTCATTACCAACTCAGATTTCAACTCAACCGTGCTGTCTTCCAATCCATTTTTGGTGACGTTCATCGCTTTCATGAGATTTTGCGTGGTGTCGTCCACGACCTCCGAGAGTTTTGTAATTTTCTCCTGTATCCCTTGTATGTTCTCTTTGAGAACTTTGTTCACTTGGTCTGAGGTTTGACCCAGCAATTTCAATTGTTTCTGGCTGGCTTGGTTGAGAGAGGGCGCCAATTTGTCAATATTGGATTGGGTTACTCCAAGTTCTGAACGAACTGTTTGAACCCGGTTGTTCAAATTGTTGAGTTCGGCCGTAAGTTGTTTGGTGTCTTGATCCAAATGATTGCTCAGCGATTCCATGCGTGCCGCCAAGGTTTGAAATTCCCCTTCATAACGGTTGGCCAATTCATCCAGGCTTTTTGTGGTTTGCACCAAACCAGTGTTCACCACAGATTTGGTTTCTTTTACGTTGGTATCGATTGTTTCTAAAGTAGATGTCATGGCGTTGCTGTTTTTCTGATAGCTGGATTGCAGCGCATCATAGAGTGATTTGGATTGTTCCAGTTGGGTATTCTGTAGGTTGGCAAACTGATTCACCAATTCTTTTTCAGTGTTTTGCAATTTATCGTCTAGCAGCGATTTGATTTGGCTTTGGTTGTTTTCCAACACTTTCTTTACCGATTGGCTAATGACATCGCGGTTGCCTTTGATGAGGCTGCTGAATTTGCTCATTTCGCTCAAACTTTTTTGGAAATGTTGTTCTTCTTGATTGGTTAATTCCAAAATGCCTTTAGCAAGAACCGATGAATTCTCATCGATAGAATTGGATATCGAATTTTTCAAACTGCTGTATTGGTTTTGCATGTCTTCTGATACGGCCTCGGTTACAGTTTGGCCTTGCTGCTCGATCCCCGATTCCATTTGGGTCAATCGGTAATCCATATACGCGGCCATCCCTCCCCACGAAACTGCAATGGTGGCTACGCTTGCCAAAATCAAACCGGTTGGAGTTTGTTTTACGACTACAGGGGAACTGCTTTCATTGGTTTTGGTTTTTTGTGTGTCGTTACTCATTTTTCTCTCTCCTTTTGTGAGGTTGTTTTTACTTACAGTGTGTCCATGCGGAGCGCGTCTCCGAATGGCAAATGCGATGATCAGATGGGAGGAAAAGAAGAATGGAGCATACCTCCATTTTTATGAAAAGAGTGGAACACACACGGGAATGGAATCGAAAAAAAACGTAAACAAGAATGGCGCAAAAACTGGATCCGAACCGAATGATTTTACGAAGACACAACACCAATCCCTAGCGATAGTCATTTATGGTTTATGAAACAGTAAAAGACTACTGGTTTTAAACGTACTAGATGAAATGTGAATTCGTTCATCATTATATAAAAACGGGAAATCCGGTCAGTTTTGCCCACATTCACATAGCTTTCCCAATTCGCAAAGCTTTCTCATGCGCAATTCCAAAATCCTCACCTGATCGGTTTCCCTCAACCCCAGATTCAGTTAGATTATATTGCCAGTAACTGGAGCAAGTGTCAATCAAAAATTAAGAAATAAAATCTTTTTTTAATAAAATTGCATGAGAGTATGGCAAAAACCTAACCAAAAAGATTTGAAATTTTAATATTCATTCAGTCAAGACAATTCGGCAAAAAGTCTTTTTTGGAGCGCAGGTCATAGACGCGCCTTGGT
>CAZEZQ010000945.1:0-2721 GCA_964516245.1 uncultured bacterium
ATGAAATCATTTCCCCTCACCCCAGCCCTCTCCCAGGGGGAGAGGGAGCCGTGCGGCTCGTGGGGAGTGCTCCTTGGCGCATTTTCAACCTCGCCCTGCTTGACTGAAACTAGCGGCTCGGCGGGAGCCTCGCCCTCCCGTAATTTGCCTTCTTTTTTTAGATTTATTTCAACGGTTCCATTTTCTGGGGTGTATTTGATTGCGTTGTTGATTAGTTCTCCAATGACACGTTCTATTTTGCCTGGATCGATATGAACCGTGTGTTCACCATCGGCGTTGAAAGTGAGATTGATGTTCTTCTGATCGGTGGCAGTTATCGTCACAGAAGCGTTTACCACGTCTGCGGCATGTCCCCAAATCGAAAAATAACAGAATGAACAGAAAAGAGGAATACCATAGAACCGACTCTCATGTTTCAAAACAATCATGAATCGTACCGTTCGAAAAAAAACTTTGTGTAATATTATCTAAGAAGGATTTAATTTATAGAAGAGCAAAACAAAAAGATGCCAATTGAATTTGAATCAAAAGATACAGTTTCGTATATGCTAATATTGATTTAAGACTTTCAGCGCTTCATTTTCATCTGAGAAAATCATAAAGGTTTTTTCAAGATGGACTACGTTAATCAATTCAAGCAGCTGATCTTTTACCGAACAGAAAGCAATTTCACCACCAATGTTATGAATTTCTTTTCTGGCTTCGATCAATTCACGAATCCCTGAACTGCTCATAAATTCCAAGCCGGAAAAATCAATGAGGATTTTCTGAGTCCCTTTTTGAATATTGTGCTGCAAACGAGATGAAAATTCCGGCATCATGGCTTTGTCTAACCGGCCGATGGGCTGCAATATGTAGACACTTGATTTGGTTTTTTCTTCCAACTGCATGATGAATCTCTCAAAAAAGGTTTCTTTTCTTCTATTTAATATCAACGACAACCAATGTCAAATCATCTTCCGGTTCTTGCCCGCGGTAATCTGACAATTCTTCGAATAATTTGTCCACAAATTGCTGAGCCGGAAGCGCACTATGGGTTGTGAATAAGTTTTGCAACTTTTCCTGCCCCATCATTTCTCCGTCTTGGTTTCGCGATTCCAAAAAGCCATCCGTATACAGAATCAAGCGGTCTCCGCTTTGCATGTCCAATTGGATTTCACTGGCGTCGCCCAAAATATTGTCGGTCAACCCGACGGGCGTGATTTTTGAAACCAGCGGCGATAAGGAGGCTTCTTGTTGTTTCCACAAATAACCTTCGGGATGACCGGCGTTGCAGGCTTTCATTTGATTGGTTTTCAAATCGATACTGGCCAGGATGCCGGTAAGAAACATGCTGGTGGTGCCGACTTGTTCGGTGACAATTTGGTTCAACTCTTTGATGATGGCGGCGGGGGAATTTTGTTGTCCCATCAGCAAGCGCAATTGGTTGTGCACCATGCTTGCCGTTAATGCGGCAGAGACTCCATGGCCAACGACGTCATACAAGGCCACCATCAAGTGGTTTTCATCGTAATGATGAACGGTGAGATAATCACCGCCAATCGCGATTAGCGGTTGATAGCGGTAATGCAACACCAATTTGGGTGTATCGATCGGTTCAGGCAATTGGCATTGTTGTATGCGGGAGGCGTGTTGCAGGTCTTCTTCAAGCTGGCGCTGGTGTTCTTTGACCTTCCGTTCCATTTCGCTGAGATGCAGCACCCGCTGGAGAACGGTTTTCAGATACTCCAAATCGATGGGCTTGGTAATAAAATCGGCGGCGCCGTTTTTCATGGCTTCGATGGCATATTCCATGGTGCCGAAGGCGGTCATGATCACGATGGGCAGGCCTTCAATGTTTTGTTTTTTCGTTTCTTGAAGCAGCTGCAGTCCACCCAGGCGGGGCATCATCAAATCGGAGAGCATTAAATCCGGTTTGTCTTTTTTGATGAATTCCAACGCTTCAGTGCCATCGGATGCATCGTGCACCTGATAGCCGCTGAATTCGATAAAATCGCAAAGATTTTCTCGAATCTCCTCTTCATCATCAACGATAAGAATTTTTTTCGGCTCTGCCATACAAACTTATCCTTTGGCTTTGGCCAGCGTTTCTTCGATTGCTCCAAGCATATCCTGATGGGTGTAGGGTTTTAAGACGGTGCGTTCCGCCCCGTATTCTTCGGCTTGGGCCAAAATGCCGCGCACGGAAGAGGCGCTTACCATCAACACCGGAATTTCAGGCCGTTTTTGCTTAAGATGCTTCAATACTTCCAACCCATCGATACCCGGCAATTGAATATCAAGAAGAACCAATTCGGCATCGAGCGAATCGAAATTTTTTAGGATTTCTTCACCGGTGGAGAATGCCGTGACTTCATAGCCTTTGAATTCCAACAAGTCGGTTAAGTTCTCCCGCAACTCTTCTTCGTCATCCACAATCAGAATTTTGGCTGGCATAGTGGTTTTCCTTTGTTTCGAATCAAAATGGGTTTCATTCTCACTTTAATAGCATGATTCGAAAATTCCAGTTCGCTATATGAAACGTACATTTTTATGATTACTATAATTTTCACACGAGAGGGTGCCGGATGTCCAGCGGTGTTATTTGAAAATTTTTAGAGAATTGGGAGGGTCTTAGATTTCTACTAGTGAATTGTGAGAAAATGTCTCTCAGAAATAAATGAAGGTAAGGGATCGTTCATTTTAACCCCCTCCTAACCTCCCCCATTTCATTGGGGGAGG
>CAZEZQ010000946.1:0-2717 GCA_964516245.1 uncultured bacterium
CGAGGACGCCCACCAAGGCGCGTCTATGACCTGCGCTCCAAAAAAGACTTTTTGACGGATCGTCATGAATTATTTTTGAAACACCAGTTTTTTTCACTCTGGATATATTCAAAATGAGGTTAGAATATTATTAGTAAACAATTCAATTCGGTATGCAGCCAAAATGTTTCTATTTCAACTCACTGAATTCATTTGGGAAGTATTGCCGCTGCTGGTTTTGTTTTTTATCTTTTTAATCGGCTATACATTAGCGTATTATGATTTCAAGCCAAAACCAGTATTCCAAAATGAGGAATTTTCCAATCGGGTGAAACCCAAATTTAAAGAATCTGAAATTGAAAACAAACAACGCGAATTGACGCACCTCGAATTGGGAATCGACGAATTAAATTCTTTAGGCGCAGCGGCTTTTGATACTCAAAAAGAAATCAAGTTGGCCAATATGATCCGTTCATATAGTACCGAATCTCCCGATTTAACAGCTGAAGTGATTCGAGCCTGGTTAAATGAGAAATAGTGTTAATAGATGTAATTACACTTTATATTGTATATTTTTTTAGAGAAAGCCCAATATATTGTTGAAAAATAGAAAAATTAATGCTATTCTCATAAAAACTGAATGGAGGCAAGATTAAGTAGCCAATGTCTGAAGCGATCCGTGACACATGTGGAGTATTCGCCATTTCCAATCACGAAGAAGCCTCACACCTTACCTACCTTGGATTGTACGCTCTCCAACACCGTGGACAAGAAAGCGCTGGTATTGTAACTGCTGAAGGGGAAAACCCTCATTCACATCTCGGTATGGGGCTAGTCTACGATGTTTTTTCTGAAGAAAAGTTAATTAAGTTAAAAGGTGACAGAGCTATAGGCCATGTTAGGTATTCAACCACAGGTTCAAGTGACTTGATAAATGCCCAACCCATTCTTTGTGAATACCGCCGCGGTTGGGTTTCTGTAGCTCATAATGGGAATCTCATTAATACAATGGAACTGCGCAGCAAACTCGAATCGATGGGTTCCATTTTTCAAACCACTACCGATAGTGAACTTTTGATTCACCTTCTTGCCCGCTCTCAACATGCTGATTTTCTTGATGCGCTGGAAGAGTCTCTTTCTCAATTGCGGGGAGCCTATTCAATGGTGATTATGAACGATCAGTATGTGATCGGGTTGCGGGATCCATTGGGTGTGCGTCCACTTTCGCTGGGCAAGTTGGGTGACAGTTATATATTTTGCTCTGAAACTTCGGCATTGGATATTATTGGAGCGGAATACGTTCGAACTGTCGCTCCCGGCGAAATGGTGATTTGCCATGCCGACCGGATTGAAAGCCGGTATTATGCCCATGAAGACAAAGCCGCGCAGTGCATATTCGAACTGGTATATTTTTCCCGGCCGGATAGCCGCATCTTTGGGCGTGAGGTGCACCCTGCCCGAGAAAACCTTGGCCATATTTTATATCAAGAAAATCCCACTGATGCTGATGTGGTGATTCCAGTTCCCGACTCAAGTGTTTGTTCGGCGATTGGGTATTCCAATGAGAGTGGAATTCCACTGCAGCAAGGGATTATTCGAAGCCATTATATCGGCCGGACCTTTATTGAACCCAGCCAGAGCATCCGCGATTTTGGCGTGAAAATTAAATTCAACCCTGTTCGCTCGGTATTGGAGGGCAAACGGGTAATTGTGGTCGATGATTCTATCGTGCGGGGAACCACCATGCGAAAGATCGTGAAAATGCTGCGCAAAGCGGGGGCGAAAGAAATCCATTTGCGCATCGCATCGCCCGTATGGATTGAGCCCTGTTATTATGGGATTGACACGCCTGAGCGGAATAAGTTGATTGGAGCTACCCACAATCTAGAAGAAATTCAGCGCCATTTGCGTGTGGATTCGCTCTACTACCTTTCGATTCCCGGCATGTTGAAAGCAGTGGGTGGTAACGAAAATGAATTTTGCACCGCCTGCTTTAGCGGAAATTACCCCATTCGGTGGAATGGGGAGGAGATGCATACCCTCGCCAAAAATCACATTTCCGCCGAAGAGAAGCTGGTTCATATTGAGTCGGAATAAAATTATCGACTCCGTTGATTTCAACCAATACTGTTGAGATATTTCTCCAACATGGTGTAGCCATCGTGGGTCACCTTATTTCTATCAGAAGAATCATTGGGGTTCAGACCGTGCTTCGTTTCCCACTCATCGGGCATCCCATCATGGTCGGAGACGGTGGGAGTGGGTGCGCTTTTCAGTTCGATTCAGCCGAACACGCCATTACCGGCAACGCACCAACTGCCCTTGTTGTTGCATGAACGTGCTGAAGGTTCCGCTATCCGCCTCTTTACATTATCGTTCGTGGCAGGTCCCGCTTTATAATAATGATGAACCGGCAAAAAGTCCGTTCCAGAAAATGACCAAGGCGCGTCTATGACCTGCGCTCCAAAAAAGACTTTTTGCCGAATCGTCAGCTCTAAGCAATGCATTTTGATTTATTTCTTCATTCTCAGTAACTCAGCTAATTTCAAGATTTGGTTTCGTTGGTAAATTTATAGCCAGGTAGATGAATGGCTCTCATCATTATTCCTTCATCTCAAGAGGTTCGAGCAGGGCAACATAGGGTTCCTTGCCTGGCGTTTCGAGACGTACAGCCGCCCGGTGCCCCCAGTTGTGGACGCTGCCTTCCCATTGGACATCCACAATCTCTTCTTCCGACC
>CAZEZQ010000947.1:0-2709 GCA_964516245.1 uncultured bacterium
ATCGTAACAATATATAACCGTCTTGTGGCATTGCGCCAAAACCGTGAGCAAAGCTTTGCCGATATTGACGTACAATTGAAACAGCGTTTTGACCTGATCCCTAACTTATTAGAAACCGTGAAAGGCTATGCCGCACACGAAAAAGAGTTGCTTGAGCGTGTGATCGAGGCAAGGAATAAGGCATTGGCCAACAATGATTCACCGGATTTGCAAGCCATGGACGAAAACCTATTGGTTCGTGAATTGCGTAGGTTGATTGGTTTGGTAGAAAATTATCCAGAATTGAAAGCCAATGAAAATTTTATGGCTCTGCAAGATGAGTTGGCAAACACAGAAGACCGAATTCAAAGTGCTCGTCGTTTTTACAATGGCAATGTGCGGGATTACAACAATCGGATCGAGGTGTTTCCTTCCAATATTGTTTCCAATTTGTTTAATTTTCAAAAACGTGAGTATTTTGAAATAAAGGAAGCCCTGCAAAGGCAAAATCAACCGATTCAATTTTGATGTGATAATCAAATTCGAACAAAAAGCCTGCCGAAAAGTCAAATAGATATAATTTCTTCCTGCCATAATGGCACACCGGAAATATATACACTTCTATAAGCTATTTATATTCAATATCTTATAAATTGGCACGGAATTTACTTTCTAAATAAAGCGAATTCAAAATCACAAATGATTGACCCAAAAGGAGGTAACAATCATGGTACTGTGGAACCCAGTTGCAGAAATGAATCGTATGCAAAACGAATTGAACAGCTTTTTCCGTGCGTTTGATGAACCGTTGACAGGACGCCGTATGCCATTCTGGTCAACACCGGGTGTACGCCATTATCCGCTCATCAATATGTACGAAGACAAGGACAATTATCAAATTGAAGCCTTGGCTCCAGGTTTTGATCCCAACAAATTTGATATTTCCTTGACCGGCAATACATTGACTTTGAGCGGAGACAATACACCTAAAGAAGAAACCCAGCCGGAAAATTATCTTCGCAGCGAACGCTTTATTGGAAAGTTTACCCGCACCTTTGAATTGCCGGGTGAAGTGAATGCAGACAATGTCAACGCCGAATACAAACATGGGGTATTGACAATTACAGTGCCCAAAGCGGAACACACAAAACCACGCAGCATTGAAGTAAAAGTGAGTTCATAACAATTCCATCAAACCAATGATGAGAAACCAAAATTAAAAAATAAAATTGTGCTTCCTTAAGGAGGTGGAATTATGACTGAAAAAGGAATGACAACCCAAAACAATGGTGGCGCGGTAGCGACCACTCCAGAAAGGGCAACAGAACGTGCACGTACCATCCGCCCAGCGGTTGATATACTCGATTACGGAGAAAAAATCGTCCTTTTGGCTGATTTGCCAGGTGTGAAACAAGACGATGTAAGCATCAACATTGAAGACCGTGTTCTCACGTTGGATGCCAAGACTCATGCCGGCATGGAACGTGGAGCGATTTACAGTGAATTTGCCTTGGCTCGTTATTATCGGCAATTTGAACTTTCTGATCTCGTCGATCAGGATAAAATTTCTGCCGAACTGAAAAACGGAGTTTTGAATCTGCATATGCCCAAGGCAGAAAAATCCAAACCACGTTCGGTTCAGGTGAGTGTGAATTAAACAACTTTAGATAAAGTGTGATAAAAGAAAGAGCGGGGCAACCCGCTCTTTTTTTGAAGGTCAAATCATCTATCAAATTTATTGATTGGTTTTAATTCTTGAGTGCATGTGCTTGAATTCTATGATGGAAATTCATAATATTAAATATGAATTTTGATATAATTGGATCAATTGAAAATATTGAAATCATTGCAGTGGGTGGACACATCCGTGATATAATGAAGTTGCGCCGAAAATATGGTCCAGGGAGATGGAGAAAATTAAAAGGAAAAGCCCAAGTGCTACTGCAAAATGGAAATATTCGAATAGCCGAAATTCATTGGTATGAAGCGCATGGTATTGGCAAAAAGAAAATGAAAATTAAACGATTCTTGGATGAATAATTATGAACCTAAATGCTGCTCAGTTCCAATTTGCCTTATGTCTAGAAAATAAGGATTGTGAGGATATAGAGGTACGTAAAATCTATAAAGTCTCACCTGATGAAACAGCTGAAGAAGAAGGATATTTGCGAGTAGTTGATGAATCGGGTGAAGATTATCTATATCCATCATCATACTTTGTTTTTGTCGAATTGCCCCAGCGAGCGAAGGAAGTATTGCAAACGGCTGGTTAAAATCAATCCTACGTTTATCCTATCATATGTTTTCGAAATCTCCGTTCCAAACCCATACCTTATTTTGATCCTATAAAGTAAACTTTTCCAAAAAACAAATTGAAGGAAACAACCATGAGCAAGCTAGAAACTTTTACCAACGCTTATCCAGGAAGGCGTTATACCATAAAAATTGAATGCCCTGAATTCACTTCGGTTTGCCCCAAAACCGGCAATCCAGATTTCGGCACTATCCGCATTGAATATATCCCCAACATTCTTTGCCTTGAACTGAAAGCGCTGAAATATTATCTGCATTCCTACCGCAATGAGGGTATCTTTTACGAAATGCTCACCAATAAAATCTTGGATGACTTGGTGCACGCTTGCCAACCGATTTGGATGAAGGTGGAAGGAGATTTTCGGCCCCGGGGGGGGATTACTTCGGTGATTACGGCGGAGTATCACAAGCCGGAGT
>CAZEZQ010000948.1:0-2706 GCA_964516245.1 uncultured bacterium
GCGCAGCTGGGCCTGTTCAAAGGCCTCCACCACATGGAGCTGGCCCACCACGACTCGGTGTACGCTTGGATCGCCGCTCGCGTCGGTCATCCTTTGCTCGTAATACTGAATCACTTCAGGGTCTTCCGGCGTTTCCCCCATGTCGCCTGTCTCTTCAATCCAGTGATCCAGTGTTTTTCGCAACTCTTTGAGTATGGATTGCAATTCGGGATGTTCGGCCAAATTGTGAATTTCATGCGGATCAGTATGCAAATCGTAAAGTTCTTCTTTTGGGCGTGATTCGGCCATCAGCTGTTCTTGCGCTTCATTCAATTCCCCTTTTTTGTGCAGCCGCCGCATCAAGCGCAACACCGGATACTGAGTTTCTTTATAACGATTGAGCTGCAAATAAGGCCGGTCCGGCATGAAATTGCGAATGTATTTGTACCGCTGGGTGGTCACGCAGCGAATGCGGTCAACAGTTTCATCACAACGGTCCCGCGCCGCCACGATGTAATCACGCTCTTTTACATCTGAACCAAACAACACACGGCCCTGCATAGTATCAGGAATATCGATCCCCGCCATATCCAATGAAGTTGCCGTAATATCAATCGCGCTCACCAAGTTGTGATTCACACTGCCCGGCTCGATTTGCCCTGGCCAGCGGATCATAAGCGGTATATGAATTCCACTCTCATACAACCACTGCTTGCCCCGAATGTGGGCACGGCCATGATCGGCCATCAATACCACCACTGTATTCTCTGCCAACCCATCCTCTTCCAAACGATCAAGCACCGCGCCTACTTTTTTATCCACAATGTTGATCGTCTCATAATATAAAGCCCAGTCCAAACGAGTGACTGGATGGTCGGGATAATAGGGGGGAATATCCACCTCATCGGGATTCACAGGATGATCTTTATCATGCTTGAAATTGCGGTGTGTTTCCGAAAAATTCACTTGGGCATAAAAGGGCTGATTGCTTTTCAGCGATTCCCATTCATCGCTGTCAAAGGGATTCTCAACATTGAAATTCCAATCGGTTTTCCCCGTTCCTGAAACACCCGGCGCGATCTTTTTGCAATTGGCGGTGTGATACCCAGCGCCGCGCATATAATTGGTGATGATATCCACCCCATCAGGGAGAGTATAATTATCCCGGCGGTGGCTGCGGTGGTTGTGCGCGCCAATACTGGTTTGATACATACCCGTAATCAACGCCGAACGCGCCGGAGAACAAACTGGGCATGCAGCGTACGCTCGGGTAAAGAGCATCCCCTCGCGGGAAAATTGATCGATATTGGGCGTATGCACCAACGAATTGCCGTAACACCCCCAATCGGCTGAACAATCTTCTACATATATCCACAATATGTTTGGACGATTTTGCGATGTGCCCTGGCTGAGTGCCGCTTTCGAAGTCATGATTGCAGGCACCGCCAAACTGGCCGTTTTCAAAAAATCACGCCGGTTGTTTTGCATAGTTTTTTTCCTCTTTTCCTATAGCACTACCCAAAAATATTTATAATTTTCTAAACTCTATTGCTTTCCCATTCCTCCCCCAATAAAATGGGGCCTGCGCGCCGTGGCGTGGCGTGGAGGTTAGGAGGGGTTAAATGAACGACCCCTTACTTTCATTTAATACTGAGAAACAATTCTCATACTCCTGTGCGTAAGAATCTAACCATTATAAACACACATTACACTCACTTCTCAAGTGCCCTTACATCAACCCAACCATTTCTTTGGCAAACAAGCAAGCCGACTACAAAATCAAACACGCTTATGATAAATTTCTGCATCATTTATTTTTATTTGGAGAGGTATTATGCGCAACCATTGTTTCAATAGACAAATTTGTATTGCAATTACGATTCTTTTCCTCTTAAACTACACAACGATTATAAACGGTTTAGCCAATACATCAAATCAAGATACACCACAATCCACAGTCGCAGATACCATTCCCAACTTGGTTACCATAGAAATTGACACCAAAGCGCCGCCACCCGAATGGGCATTGTGGGAACGCCACTTGATGGAAATGCTGCACCCAGCCGCGATAGAATTCGTAAACAAATACACCCGCGAAGATGGCACGATTATTTGGCGGGATGAGTGGCCAGGCATGGATGGGTCGGATGACGGCTATGAAAGTTTTTTCAATTTTCCCCTATATTATGCTCTGGGCGGACCGGAAGAAATTCATTCCCTTTCACGAAAATTATGGGATGGCGTAACAAAGCAATTCACTGAATACGGACAAATATACAAAGAATTTGACGCCCATTATGATTGGATGCACCACGGCGAATCTTACATCTACATCTATTACTTCGGCTTGGCCGATACCACTATTGCCAAAGACCGTGAACGCGCGCTTCGATTCGCCGGTTTGTATCTAAACGAAGATCCAGAAGCCAAAAATTACGATTTCGAACACAACATCATCCGCTCACCCATCAATGGCAGCAAAGGGCCGCATTTCAAAAACACAGCCGAAGATTGGGTAACCCACCGCCCCATTTTGGCCCACTATCCCCTGCCCTATGATGATATCCCCAATGTGGAAAGCCCGTTGGCATGGAATGACGGCCGCAAATTTCAAAACATTCTAGAAACCATGAATGAACGCATGATGCGCGGCGACGTGCCCCTGAATCTCACTTCCACCAGCCTGATCGCCAACGCCTACATGTATACGGGTGATGAAAAATACAA
>CAZEZQ010000949.1:0-2697 GCA_964516245.1 uncultured bacterium
GTAAATCAGAAGTCGTTCAATCAAACCGGCTCGGCGGGAGCCTCGCCCTCCTAAACCCCAGCCTTTAAAGGCTGGGCTGTTGACGTTCGTCCCTCACAGGACAAATCACGTTCGATGTGTAGAGTGGGCTTCAGCCCACCACCAATCACGTTGCCCAAGCAACAAAAGCTGCGCGGCAAAGGCGAGTGTTGTTTGCAAGCCTTTGCTTCCATACCACTCATATTCACATTTTCTTATGATCACCAACCTTGGGCGCATCGGGGTTCACTTCAGGCCCAAAGTAGCGCAATACGATTAATGGATCTTTGTCTGAATGATTCTCAAATGACACGCCTTGTTTCGCGGTGTCTTCGGTCACAAACACTTCGTCTTCGGTCAGCTGGCCGAAGCGGATTAATGCCGGGGTTTCCAGCGTTAATTTGCCGATTTTGCCGCGGCCCTGCATGGTGATCAGGCCATAAGCGCCGTTGTCTTTGATGGTGCATTTGGCGCCGGGATCAACAGTGAGTTCTTTGGCCGAAAAGCGCTGCTCTCCATCAATACGGCCATAAACCACCCAGCGGTCCATAAAACCTTCACCGGCGGTATCGGCCACTGGGATGGGTTCGAGATAGTGATTGTCTTTAAAACTGGGATCAACATTTTTGTCCCACGCCAATTGATCGACGATATAATCCAGATCCTGATGTTTGTCTTTGGGAACATCTTTCACCAGAAGATCCCAATCGACATAACGGCCTTCTACGATGGATTGATACATGCCGAAGACATCCGACCCCCATTGCGGCTCAAATGTCACCAAAGAACCAGGCGCGTGCAGAATGCAGGGATCAACCAACCAGCCAGTGCCCGGTTTGAGGCGATACGCTTTGGAAAGATCGAGAATCCCATTGTCGCCCTTGTTCCAATCTTCAAGGCATTTGCGCACATCTTCTTTACGGGTTCCCGGCTCAAGCCCAAAGAAGGTGTAAGGGAAATTATTCCCGACATAATTGAGCTGGGGCGGGAAGTAATACGATTCGGGTTTGCCCTTTTGATTGACCAATTTGGCCTGTTCGTCGTTTTGGTGCATGTGATGGGGGATGGGCCCCATGTTATCGAAAAACTTGCTATAGACCGGCCAGCCTTGGTATTTGTCCCAAATGTCTTTGCCGACGATAACGGACCCTAGCTCGCCGATCGCGTCGTGAAGAAGAAATTTTTCATCGTTGTGAACGATGTAACTCAAACCTTCGTCCCACACGCGTCCCTCATTGGCCGCTTCGGTGGTCGAAGCGAACCAACGCTCATCGATGCCCCCGCGATGGCCGCCATAGGCATAGAGGTCATCGGGATGCAATTTGATGCGGCGTCCCGGATGAAGAAATGAACGCGGAACCCAATTGGGCGCCAGGCGCAGGATGCCGCCCCCCTCGTCGAGGGCTTCTTTGCAGAGTTTTTCTACGTTTTGAGCCATTGCTTTTGTTGCCTCCCCGGTCGTTGATGGACTTGTTTCTCTTGTTGAAATTTTTGTTTTGTATACCAATCCAGATGGCCGTGAAATTCCATACAGACCTTCTGAAAGATGAAGGCATTTTCTCTCATGAAACGGCGCTTCACAAGGGTTACCGTAGATTTGAGCGATTGGATTCAGATGGGGGACAAATTGTAAATTTATAAAATTTCACAGGAGATTTTTCGTTGGAACTAAGTACAATATTCAGACGGGGAAAATACTATGGAAGGGTATGTTTATAAGATTCATGGCCATTCAATCCACCACGCAAACTACACAAAACCCCAACCTGTCTCATGCCGAGGTATTGAAACGGTATGAAGCATTTGTGCAGGCGCTTGGGGATATTACGTACGAACACGATGTCCCCAACAAGAAAATCCAATGGATGGGAGCCTTGGAAGAGATTTTGGGGTATACGCCGGAAGAAATGGGGGAGGATGAATCCAGCTGGTTGGAACGGGTGCATGAAGATGACCGGGACCATGTGATTGAAGAATTCAACCGAGCCATGAAATCCAACAACTTTTTTAATTTTCGCTACCGCTTTCTCCACAAAAGCGGAAGTTACAGATGGATGTACGACCGGGGCATTATGAATCTGGATGAAAACGGGCGGTTGCTTTCGGTCATTGGGGTGATGAAAGATATTACCGCGCAAAAAGAGTATGAGCGAAAATTAAAAGATCAAGAAGAACGGCTGGTTCGCAGTGAACGCCAATTTCGCGGCGCCTTTCAATCGGCGGCACATGGTATGGCCATCACCAGCATCAGTGGTAAGTATCAGGATGTCAACAACACATTTTGCCAGATCACCGGTTACAGCCGGGACGAGCTGTTACACATGGATTTTATGTCCATCACCTATCCAGAAGATCTTGTAACCGACTTGGAGCACAAAAGAGAAGTGTTGATGGGCCGGCAAAAATCTTACCACCTGGAAAAACGGTATATCCACAAACAGGGACATCTGATTTGGGTAATGCTGAGTGTGTCGTTGGTTCGCAAGCGGGAGGGAGAGCCTTCTCACTTTGTGGTGCAAGTGCAGGATGTAACCGAACACAAGAAAACCATGCAACAATTGTGGGAGCGTGAAGAGGCATTGCGTCACAGTGAGGAACGTTTTCGGAGCGCCTTTGAAACTGCCGCGCATGGGATGGCCCTGCTAGACACCCAAGGGAAATGGATTGAGGTGAATCACG
>CAZEZQ010000950.1:0-2676 GCA_964516245.1 uncultured bacterium
CAGGCCCCATTTCATTGGGGGAGGAATAAAAAAGACTATTGACCAATTAAAAATATAGAGTAAAGAGGTGAGATTTGTGAGAGAGATTTTTCGTATTGTTATATTGGGGATACTCATATTTTTACCTTTACAAACAGGCGCCGATGATACTGATATTATTATTAATGAAATTCACTATCATCCTGAATCTGATTTCGGGCTGGAGGAATATGTTGAATTGTATAACCGTGGAACCACCGCGGTTGATCTCAGCGGCTGGGCATTCAGCGAAGGCATATTCTTCACATTTCCTGACAATACAATTCTTGGGCCGGATGAATATCTATTGGTTGCCCATAACAAGCAGTTGGTTGAATCGCTGGCCCCTTCGGCTCCGGTTGTTGGCAACTATGAGGGACGGCTAAAAGATTCAAATGAAACCATTGCCTTATTTAACAAAAATGGTTCTGTGGTTGAATCCATCCAATACGGAGACCGTCCCCCTTGGCCCACAACCCCCGATGGCAAGGGGGCCAGCCTGCAGCGTATTTCACCATTTGAAGATGCACACGGCCCAGCGAATTGGGAAAGCGGTAGAGTGGATTCTGACAATCAATGGATTCTGGTGCAGCAAGAGGGGGTGGCGAACAGTAAGAATTTGACCGTTCATTTGACAATCAATGATAAAGTATTGATAGACAATATATCTTTGGTAAAAACCGGATCTTCAAAAAATCTTATACAGCATCATTCATTTGAAGACCCCACTTTTGGGGAATCATGGGATGTATTGGGATCTCACAAAGCCAGTGAACGATTACGAGTTACAGGCGCACCTGATGGGGAGTGGGTTTTGCGGGTGGAATCGCAAGGCGAACGAACCGGAGCGCACCGGGATGTTGTACGCCAGCTGATTCCCAAAATCGAAATCGGAGAGCGATATCAACTTCGTTTATGGGTTTTCCCAATAGGCGATCGGGGTGATTTATCAGTTAATCTCGGTAATGACTTTGTAGTCAATCAATCCTTAGATATCGATTTGGCAATCAGTCCCGGCAGTCGAAACACAGTCTATTCTCAAAACCTCCCGCCTTATATATCTAATGTCCAATGGTCTCCCCATTCCCCTTCACCAACAACCCCAGTGCAGATTCAAGCCCGTGTGCAGGATTCTGACGAAGTTTCACAAATGCAAGTGGAATGGTCAACAAAGCAAGGCCGCCGTTGGAGCTCAGCACAATTGGAAGAAATGAAACTGCAATCAGGTACAACCCGTGATGGCGTTTGGACGGTATCGATGCCCGCTCAAAATGACCGGACGCTGGTTCGGTTTCGAGTGTTTGCTCGGGACAAAGAAGGGAATATGAGAATTTACCCTTCACCCACCGAAGCGCGTAATACAGAAACATACTTTCATTATGCAGATGATGTGGAAGCCAAAATTCCCGTAGTGTTTCTCTATTCTGGAATTCGGTCTGACAGGCAACGCGATTTTCGAGGTGAAACGACTTTTGTGTATCGCCCTGCAGATGAAGCGGGTTGGGATGTGTACGACCATATCATTCGAACCGAACGAATCAGTGGATGGAATATATTCTTTCACAAGCATTTTGAATTTCAAAATATGAGCCAGATCAACGTTGTTTTTGAAACCAAACAAACCAACGGGCTTACTGATATGCGATATTCTTTGGCAGAATTCTTAACATATAATATTTACCGTTCATTGGGAATGCCAGCGCAAAAGGTGAATCATTATAGAATTTTTGAAAACGACAAATTGTTAGGTTACTACTTGATGTTTGAACAACCCAACAAACAATTCATCGGCCGCAATGGGATCGAGAATAGCGGAAATCTGTATAAAATTATCTGGAATTTCGACCGGACACTCTCCCGAAACAATATTATTCGGCAACACGAGAAGAAAACCAACCCAAGCACCGGTTCAGAGGATATTATTGAGACAATACAAACATTGCATTCTCTTCGCGGGCAAGAACAGACGGTTTATATAGAAAGCCATTTTGCAGTGAATGAATTTATTAATTATTATGTAGGCTGCCAATTGGTTGAAGATTGGGATGGTTATTTCAACAATCATTTTGTGTATCATGATACAGAGAATTCAGGTCTGTGGTATGTTTTCGCCTGGGACAAAGATAAGACCTGGGGTGATAGCGATGCCTATCGAAATATTCTCCCCTTTTATGATTGGTATGATTTTCCAATTGCATTTGGCGCAAAAAGTACAGAAAAATCAGGAAAACATAATGGAACCTGGTGGCGGCCTTGGGGATTTTTTAGTGGAGCGATATTGGATAATGAGCCCATTCGTACCCGTTATTTCCACCGTTTGGGGTATGTGGCCTCAGAACGATTCACCGAAGACAATTGGTTTCCAGTGATTAATGCTTTGGAAGACCGGCTTGAACCTGAGGTGCGAATTCGCGCCAAATTAAAGAATGAAAATGAAACGGATGTGCTGAATTTATTTCACAACAACATAGAATCATTTCGCCGCCAGGTAATCAATCGGCGGGAATTCATCATACAAGAAGTAGAAAAACAGATTGGTCCTGTTTCTGTCTCGAATTGGAGAGATCATGTTAACAAGCACTAAATTTGATATTATGGCAACGACATTGAGGTGTAGATGAATTTTTCATTGCTATCTACATTGGCAATTGAATATAT
>CAZEZQ010000951.1:0-984 GCA_964516245.1 uncultured bacterium
TCCAATGTTTGATTCTAGTTGCAGGCGTGGTCGCCTGCGCTCCAAATTATCCTTTTAGTTGATTCAATATATTTGTGTCGAGAGTTTTCATTTTCTGATACATCATCAAAACGAGTGCCAAACCGACCGCCACTTCGGCGGCGGCGACCGCCAGAATGAAGATGAACATCACCTGGCCGTCAGTTTGCCCCCAGCGTGCTCCCGCCACCACAAACGCTAAGCCGGATGCGTTGAGCATGATCTCGATCGACATCAACAGAAAAATAATATTGCGGCGTACCAACACCCCAGTCAGGCCGAGGGCGAATAAAATTGCAGCCAATAACAATCCATGCTCCATTGGAATTTGCGCCATTATGAATTCTCCGTTGTCTGGGCTTCAATCGGTTCGATCTTGCGTGCCAAATGATAGGCGGCCACCAATCCAGCCAGCAGCAGCATCGAGGCTAGTTCAACCCCAAGCATATAGGGTCCATAAAGCGAAACGCCCACTTCTTTGGGACCGACAACCCTGTCTCCAACCGGTTGATCTGGGGTTGCGGCCAGCATATAAATCAATTCAAACAGCAGAATGATTGCAATCAGTGAGGGCCCGATCCACATGCTGCCCTTCAGCCATTGGCTTTCTTGTTGTTCGGATTCTTTGCCCAGGTTGAGCATCATGACCACGAAGATGAACAGCACCATGATGGCGCCCGCATAGATGATCACCTCAAGCGCGGCCACGAAGGGAGCGCCCAGGGTGAAGAACACCATCGCCAGTGACAGCAGTGAGACGATTAGATACAAGAGCGCATGGATGGCGTTGAGGCGGGTGATCACCATTACGGCAGCGACCACGGCCAAGATCGATGATATGTAAAAGACTGCGTTCATGCTGCTGCTCCGATTTTTCTATTTGTGATGCGGGCTTCTAGCCTGCTTTCTTTTTGGAGCGCAGGCGTCACGCCTGCTTTTCTTTTGGAGCGCAGGCGTCACGCCTGC
>CAZEZQ010000951.1:994-2670 GCA_964516245.1 uncultured bacterium
TGTGCAGGCGGGGACGCCTGCGCTCCAACGTTTTGTTTTTGCAGGCTGGAAGCCTGCATCACAATGTATGTTAGTTGCAGGCGGGGACGCCTGCGCTCCAATGCTTTATGGAATCAAATATTATGTCCATCGATCGGCTCCAAACTTTATGGGATCAAACTGTGGACATCGACCGGTTCTTCTTCGTTTTCGGCTTCGCCTTTGTCTTTGCCTCCGATTGACAATCCTGCTACACGGTAGAAGTTGTAACCGGGATACTTCCCTTCTCCCGATATGGTTAAATCTTCTTTTTCATACACCAGGTTTTGCCGGTCATATTCGCACATTTCGTAATCCGGCGTTAATTGAATCGCATATGTGGGACAGGCTTCTTCACAAAGTCCGCAAAAAATACAGCGTGAAAAGTTGATGCGGAAGAAATCGGGATAGCGCCGGCCGTGATCGTCTTCGGTGGCCTGCAACGCGATGCAATCGACCGGGCAGGCCACGGCGCACAAGTAACACGCCACACAGCGCTCTTCGCCGTCTGGATCGCGGGAGAGAATGATGCGTCCGCGCCAGCGGGGCGCCAGATAGGCTTTTTCTTCCGGATATTGGATCGTATCGCGCTTGCGAAACGTGTGTTTCAACACGATCCATGTACTTTGCAATATGCTGAAAATTCTACGAACCATCGTTTTCCTTTATCCAACTCATGTTTCGTCTTCGTCGGATGGGTCACGCCGCCTGACCCATCAATCGACACTCCTCATGCAAGCGATAGCACAATCACTCCTGTCACCAACAAGTTCACCAAGGTCAGCGGCAATAACACCTTCCAGCCAAACGAAATCAGCTGATCAAACCGCGGACGCGGCAAAACAGCCCGCATGAGAATAAACAAGATAACAAAGATCAAAGTTTTAAGGGCAAACCAAACTAAAGGGGGTAATAAAGGCCCTGTCCATCCCCCAAAAAAGAGCACCACGATGAAGGATGAAATGAGTGTAATGCCGAGATATTCGCCCACGAAAAACATGCCGAACTTCATACCCGAATATTCGGAGTGATATCCTGCGATGATTTCGCTTTCGGCTTCGGGCAAATCAAAAGGCAGGCGATGAGTTTCGGCCAGCCCGGCAATGAGAAATATGACAAAGCCCAAAAATTGGGGGATGATAAACCACATGTCTTTTTGGGCATTCACGATTTCAGTGAGGTTGAACGAGCCCGCCAGCATCACTACGCCCATCAGTGAGAGGCCCATGAAGACTTCGTAACTGAGCATCTGCGCCGCGCTGCGCATGCCGCCGAGCAGTGAATATTTGTTGTTGGAAGCCCATCCGCCCAGCACCACGCTATAGGCCCCCATCGACGACATGGCGAGAAAGAAGAGCAGCCCGATGCTCATATCCGAAATCCATATCCCCGGCGCAAAGGGGACCACCGCAAACGAGAGCAGCACGGTAATCATAATTACCATGGGCGCCAAAATAAAAACGAATTTATCGGCGAAATCGGGGATCCAATCTTCTTTGGTGAAAATCTTGATCATGTCGGCAATCACTTGAAAGATGCCGAACGGGCCTACCCGGTTGGGGCCATAGCGGTCTTGCCAGAGCGCCAGCATCCGCCGCTCCAGCCAGATCCAGGCCGGGGGAGCGGTCATCACCGCGCCGAGAATCATGAGAGGGAGT
>CAZEZQ010000952.1:0-2662 GCA_964516245.1 uncultured bacterium
CTCCTAACCTCCCCCATTTCATTGGGGGAGGAATGAAAAGACTTTTCAAATATTCTTATGACGATCCGGCAAAAATTTATTTTTGGAGCGCAGGCGTCCTCGCCTGCAACTACATACAGAGCAGGCGGGACGCCTGCGCTCCAAGATGTGGTACATCAAAATGCTGGATTTACTTTTTGCCGGATCGTCTTTTATATTGCACTTCATATGATTGACCATTTACGAATTCTAGGGCAACGGTGTATTGGGCGGTACAGCATCTTTGGGCCGGGGATTGTTCGGTCCAAATACCAACAATTTCTCATATTCCTCCGGCACGACAAAAGATTCATCCACCTTCCCATTCTCATCCGTTACGCGATCGATATCCAACCCCAAGTGTTTGGCCATGAAGGGATACATCGCCATGCGTTTGGACACCCCGTAATCATGTTCTTCTTCGGGAAAATGGGCGTTTTCTACTTTGTCATCCGCTCCATACAAACTATAGACCTGTTTGATATATGGAAATTCTGTTTTGGGAGTATATTGCGTCCAATCGCTTCCATTGGATATAAGCAGCTGCGGTTTCGGTGCAAATAAGGCGGCAACTTCGGCATTGTTGGTTTTGTGGTTGGGTCCCCAATGGATGGGCATAGCGCTTTCACAAACACATCCACCAAAAAAGTGAGCGGAAACCTGACACACTGGGACTGAAACTTTAACACGGGGTTCAATAGCGGATAACACGAAGGTTTGAGTTCCCCCGCCGGAGCAGCCTGTCATGCCAATACGTTTGCTATCAACGTCTTCCAACGACTGGATAAAATCAAGCGCACGGATGCTGTTCCATGTTTGCAGCCTTAGCACTTCGGGGGTTTCTTTGTGCGACCATCCTGCTTCTTTCCAATCGCCGTACCCAACCATGTCATAAAGAAAAACCGCGGTCCCCATTTTCGCCAATACTGCGCAACGGGTTTGCCGTGATTCCCGAAATCTGCCACCGTGGCCGTGTGGGCAAAGTATCCCAGCCAATTTCCCTTGGTAATCAGTGGGCCGGTATAGAGTGCCTGTCACATAAAAGCCCGGCCAGCTTTGAAACGCGACTTCTTCAACCACATAACCATTGTGAGTGCGCTTGTCAAAATATTGTGCTTTGAAAGGTGTTTTTTCCGGCAGGGAAGATAACTTGGCTCCCTCAAGAATGCCTTTTTGAATCTTCTTTTTGCGTTCTTTCCATTGCTCTAAATCCGAATATGAATCTTTGAATTCCTTCAGTTCTTGAATCGCTTCTTCTGGAGTTTGCGCATGCCCCCGGCGAAGTGTGGATTCTGATTGGTTCTCTGCCGCATGAAGGTTTAACGTCAAAACAAACGTCAAAATTGTTACTAGACAAGTGAGATTGATTTTCATTTTTTCTATCCTTTCTCCATAAAAAATTCTCCGGTCATTACTTTACTACATACAATTGGATTTTGTTATGATATCCATACAGAATGCAAATATTTTGTTTTATTTTGATTTCCATTATATTGAGCAATCTTCAAATTAGACTCTTAATCACTCATACTTTTTATAGATTTCACTTGAAAAAGGATTGAGCAAATTATGAAAAAATTTATCTTGTTATTGCTTGCATTCATGATTTCAATATCTCCCGCCCTTACTGAACCAGTTATCGTTGATCTGGCTGTAAACGAATCGTACACCTTTACACGAGCTGATGGTGTGGAAAAAACCATAACGCTACTCAGTCTTGAAGAAGAACGCGATCCATTTCGCAACGCAGTTCGGGATGGGTCGGTTGAAATCTCGATTGATGGCCAGAAAGCCAGTATTCCCATTTCGCCATACAGTCTTCCGATAGTCATTCATGGCTTAAAATTGGATGCGCCAGTAAGCCGGGGGTATGTAGAGAATTCCAGCAAATCCAATATTTGGCAGTTTGATACGGAAAAAGCGGCTCGATTGCGGTTTTGGGATCCTGAAGCGCCGCTTTTGGAGCCGGGAACATTTGTGTATCCAGTGGATCAACGATGGTTTGCCAGCGACACGCAAATGGCCAATCAACCCTGTTATGTGAACGCTTGCGATAATCCATCCTATGAGAGTATCTATTATCATTACGCGCTCGATTTTGGTGGATACGATTTACTCACTCCCATCCGAGCGGCAACCAATGGGGATGTTATTTCTGTCGGCGAATCGGTTGTCGAGAATGTATCAGATGAAGCAATGAACGTAATACGCCCCCGTTATGACGTGATCTACATTCGTGATGATCGCGGGTGGTATTATCGCTATTCCCATCTCTCGAAAATTCTTCCGCATGTAAAACCAGGTGAACGGGTTCAAATGGGAGAATGGATTGGCCTATTGGGGAAAGAAGGCGCTTCGGGAGGGTGGTCGCATTTGCATTTTGGCGTGCATAACACAAATGGCGCCAGTATCGAGGCTTATGCCTTTGTGTGGGAAGCCTACTTGCGCGAGCATCCCAATACTCTGTTGGCAGTAGCGCGTCCGCATCATCTGGCTGCCGTTGGTGAACCGGTGGAACTTTCAGGTTTACATTCAGGCGGCAGCGAGGCGGAAAAGTTGACTTATGAATGGACATTCCAAGATGGAACCCGATCGGATCAACCTGTTGTAAGGAGAAAGTATGAGGAACCGGGATATTATTCAG
>CAZEZQ010000953.1:0-2653 GCA_964516245.1 uncultured bacterium
GGCGGTGGAGAAGTGGCAAGACGCCGGTCACGAAGTTTATGCGACTGCGGCGCGAAACTTACCGTAATTAGCCCCAAGGTGGATTCGGTATTGGAATATATGGCCTTTCAGAACGAAATTTCTTGGAAACAGCAAGATTTCAAACCGTCAGATATCAGTGAAGATACCTTTTTGGTGATCGCGGCGACCGACAATCGCAAAACCAACCAGGAAATCGGGAAGATTTGCCGCTCCAAAAGAATTTTGTGCAACATAGTCGATGTTCCCAGTGAAGGCAATTTTATCGTTCCCAGCACGATGGAGCGTGGGCCATTATCGCTTTCAGTCTCCACATCCGGCATTAGCCCCATTTTGGCGGCTACCATTCGGCAAGAATTGGAGATGGCATACGGTGATGAGTATGGGACCTTTTTGGAACTTTTGGCAGCCATGCGGCCTGTGGTTTTGGAAGAATTTCCCGATCAAAAAATTCGCAGTAAGATATTCAACCGTATGGTCACATCCAAGGCCCTGTCACTCATACAATCGGGCATGATGGATGAAGCCCAACAAGAATTAAAAGAAATCATTTATGAAGCCAAAAGAGAATATTCTTACTCAAATCAATAAGTTAGGATGACCGGGATGCGGAACGCAAGTATTGTATTGATATTGGCTTTTATTGTGGCTGGGTGTTCTGAGCAAGAGAATCAAGACAGCGCTCTCTCCAGATACCGTCTTCAATTGCATGGAAAAGAACTCACATTTACCGACCAAATGTTGTATTTGGTGATCACGCTTGAGATTTACCGAACTCATGTTGGCCGGTATCCCAGCAATACTAATGGGTTGCAAGCTTTAATCAGCAAACCGGAAGTCGTAAGCGGCACCGGCGATTGGCGCGGTCCCTATGCTGATTCGGAAAAATTGTTTTACGACCCGTGGAACCAGAAATTGCATTATGAAGTCAACGAAGATGGATTGATGAGTTTGCGCAGCCTGGGGCCGGATGGGGTGGTAAGCGGCGATGACATGAAAGCCAGCGAAATGTTTCCCGAAGTGTTTCGTGAAATGGAAAAACTCTCTGATTTAGGCCCGATTCCAATCAAGCCGAAAGCGATGCCTACCCAACCGCAGTAATTCAGTAGTGATAATGGATAGAACCAATACAAGTTTAAACAAAGATGTTGGAAATTTTGTAAAATCAATAACCATTGGGGAGGGCGAATTCGCCGCGGTGAAAGAGCCGCAGTTGTGTGAAAACCGGCTCGGCAGGAGCACGCCACGGCGCATTTGCAACCTCGCCCTCCCTATAAACTCATTACCCATTGATTTAATTTAACTTGAAAATCTGAGAGGCAATCAATTAGAAATTGTGTGTTAGAATCTAGCGCTATTCTTTTTTTTCATGCGTTTTTTAGAAACATTTTGTGATCAATGTACGGGATGAATAGAAGAATTATTATGGTTTCAAGAAGAACGTGGATAATCCATTCGTTTGGTATCATTAGCGGAATCAATTTATTGAATGGGGATAAGGTATTGGCTAACCAAGAGGCAAACGTATCCATTCACGAGTTGGTGGGAGAGAAACGTCCTGCCCTGTTTGGAGATGGTTTTAATATGCGCAAACCTGCCGCCGAGGCGTTTGATGCCATGCGCAAAGCGGCGTGGGAAGAAGGGCTGAACCTGTATTCGGTTTCGAGTTACCGCAGTTATGAACGGCAAAAGGGGATCTGGAACCGAAAGTTTCGTCAAGGAAAGCAGGAAGGGAAAACCGATGCGGAAATTGTGCGGGATATCGTGAGATTCTCCACCATCCCAGGGACCTCGCGGCATCATTGGGGGACGGATTTGGATATCATTGATTTGAAGCCCTCTCAACCCAAAAGCGTTCTTCAAGCTGAAAATTTTCAACCAGGTGGAGCGTATGAGAAGTTGTATCAATGGCTAAAAACCAATGCAAATTCTTATGGATTTTATGAAGTGTATACAAACGAACCCAATCGCACTGGATTTGAATATGAACCCTGGCATTGGAGTTATTTGGAGCTGGCGCTCCCCTATTTGGAAATTTTTCTGAGCCGTGATTGGGAAGATTATGTGGCCACTTCGGATTTGATGGGACAGGAAGCCGTTCGGGAATTTTTGCCACGGTATAAGGATGAATGGATATTGGGAGTTAACGAACAAATGATTCCGGAATCTTTGAAGACTGGATAAAATTTTAATCAACAGTTGCCCAGCCTTGAAAGGCTGGGCTATTGACTTTCAGTCCCTGCGGGACGTACAACTCCAGACATTAAGTTGAATTTCTCCAATTGGATTCTTTATGAGAAAATCTAATCAAAAATATTTGAAATTTTGTAAAATTAATATCCATTGGGGAGGGCGAATCTCCTGATGAGCCACAGATGTGTGAAACCGGCTCGGCGGGAGCCTCGCCCTCCCCATAAACTCATTACCCATTGATTTAATTCAACTTATAAATCCAAGAGGCAATCTCTCACAATTCACGCGTAAGAATCTAATAAGGTTAAAAATAAATTGTTAAGAAGAGGTTTTGTATGAAATACCTTATTATTTTAATGTTTATTCTATTTGTTTCTTCAGAAATCTGGGCTCAGGAAGAGCCTTCGCTTGAAACTGTTTTTGATCAATTGGGATTGCAATT
>CAZEZQ010000954.1:0-2652 GCA_964516245.1 uncultured bacterium
AGAGCAGACAGTATGATGACATAGAATAATTGATTTTCTATCAAGTAATTTAATGATTGATAGTATCGACTTTCCCCACACCTAGTCGATAGATATATATTCTCTACAAACCGCTACAGTGTCAAGAAATTTTTTCATTATGTTTAGCCACAATTTTCACTTCTATTCGCGGGTGTTTTACTTTTTTCATTTTGGGCTATTGAAGCCGGAGCTCAAGCGCAAGAAACAATCAGAAGCGCAACCATACCCGAAGCCACTGTACCAGCAGCCCTTGCGCCTGAAGCTCCTGCTGCGCCTCAAGCCCCGGTACTTCAAGCCCCTGCGCCTCAACAATAAACTCAAGAAGTAATACAAATGAAAGACGCCTGGCAATCTCTTGAAAATGGTGAGATAAAAATAGCGCGTCAGCAATTTATACAACTGGCGGATGCCCATCCAAGGGATGGCCGTCCACGAATCGGGATGGCTCTCACCAAGGCCAGGGCTGGCAATTTAAATGGCGCAGTTGGCCAGTTGCGGAATATATTATCCACGGCTCCTCAATCCATGGAACAGTTGATGGGGAGAAACCAAAAGTCAACTAAATATTACCAACATCCCTCTCATTCCCAGCGAAATTCTCACCTAGAATGCCTTTATCTGACATCATAATGTCACCGATACTGTTCAGGCCATTGGATGGTTTATATGCCATCCAACCGGCCAGCCGTTGTGGTGAGTTGATATACCAGCGGTCCGGTCCTGGGCTGCGGCCCACGTAGGTGGCTGTGCGATCGGCGTTGTTGGCCGCGTTTTGATTGTTGGCTTGCCGCATCCATTTGATATGGCGGTAATGATAATCACCGAACATCACGGCTTCCCAAGCGGAATTTTGAGTAGGGCTGTCAATTGGAACAAAAGGGTCCTTGAAGGCGCTCGAATTGATATAGGCGGTCGGTGTGGTTAAGGGCATCCACATAGAAACCTGGCCAGTGTAATTGACCTCACCGGGATCGGGAATGGCCCGGCCATGGTCAACAATATACATCTCCATGGCGGTTTGAATCGAGCGTAGATCAGCATACACACGGGCAATTTTTGCCCGAACTTGCGCATTCAAAAAATTGGGTACGGCAATCGCAGCCAATATCCCAATAATAGCTACAACGATAAGCAACTCAATTAAAGTAAATCCTTTCTTCATTTTTCCTCCCCAGTTTTATATTGAAATGAGAGCGATTTCTATATTGATCAGGTTTCAAGCCATTAAATGCCGATTAAACTTTTATCGCATGGAAATGATGTTGGTGGTCCCAACTTGATCATATCCCCACGGCTTCTAAGACCGTTGGAAGCATGCCACGTTGGGGCGGTTCCATATGTATTGGCGTCATAGTCAGGGCCGGCGCTGGAGATTTGCCATTCCCGGCAGCGTAGGCTTCTCCCAACAACACTTGCCCCGCCGTTGTGAATGATCGACCAGGCATCGACATAATCATAAGTAACATAGGCCTCATGTTGGTCTCTAACAACCCGCACGCCGTTCTTTTTTTCCAAAAAGGGGTCTTGAGGCACAGAAGATAAATATGCCACTGGTGTGGTAAGAGGGACCAATCTTCGATTTACCGGATTAATGTTGTTCCCATCCGGCCCGACAAATGGGGGATATTTTCCCACATCCATCCGATACATTTCCAAGGCCTGAGCCATGGTTTGAAATTCCCCTTCTACCTTGGCGACCATAGCTCGCATGCGAGCATTTAGAAAGTTTGGAACGGCAATGGCCGCCAGAATCCCGATAATCGCCACCACAATTAATAATTCGATTAGTGTAAATCCCTTCGTTCGCATCATTTGCTTTCCCCGCGTTTTTGTAAAAGATAATCATATTTTCGCAATTTTCACAAATGAGTCAATTCAATATTCAAAAAAGAACATGGTTTGATGACTCACACAGGCCTTCAAAATCGAACGAGGCAATGATATTTCTAATACAAAAACCATAGTGGAAGAGTGTCTTGGACTGGAATATTCTTTTTTATTCAATCATAGGAACAATCCCCTTTGCCGGGATAATCGCCTTGATGTTTTTTGGTGGCAAGGGAGAAATGCTCGAATCGATCACCGAGCATTTTGAATTCGATTGGCTACCCAATCTCGAAGACTTGGGGCTGAATGAATGGCTTGGCGGCACCAAAATCCCCTTCTTCATCGCGATATGCTTTGGTTTTTTCGGTGTCGAATATCTGGTGTTGAACTATGTCTTAAACGAACTGGGTATTGAAATCCCCTATTTGAATGAAGTGATGCGATATATTCAGATATTCAATTAAATTTCATCGAAAACCGTCAATATATTTCCCAATGTTCCACTTTGGCAGGTCCGGGTGTTGAACGGGTATCAGCACCGGCCGATCCAGGTGTTGTCTATTGATTGTTTTTTGAAAGATTTGACGGAGTTTTGATACAGAACAAACAAGATATTTAGTAAGACCGTCTCACAAAAGTCTTCACACAATGGGTTGGCATGTAGCGGATATGGAATTTAGAATGAAACCTTGTAACACAATATACAAATTTGAGAGTGATAGTAAATCCTACGCTCTGTCTATTGCTGTTGAATCCCACAAATTACGGATTAAGGATTACAAATGAACAACAAAAGCATAATCA
>CAZEZQ010000955.1:0-2650 GCA_964516245.1 uncultured bacterium
AATGTAGGGGCAGACCACTGTGTCTGCCCCGAATGCTAATTTAACTGTACTGAATACCAATCTAATCCTATCGAGTTTCGTGTTTGGGATCAAATCAAGATGTAATCAATCTCCTGCAACCGGTTCTTCAGATGGTACAATACTACTGATATGAAACAGAAGAATGAAATTTCATTTTTGACCCAACCTGATGACGACATTGAAATTCAGCGCCATCGGCTAATTTGGCTGGTGAAACTGCGCTGGATCGGCGTTGTCAGCGTGGTGATGGCCACGCTGATCGGCGAATATGTGTTAGGTCTGCATTTGCCCATGCTGCCGCTGTTTCTGATCGCCGGAGTGATGGCGGCATACAATCTTTATTTTAAGAAAAAAGCCAATCAGCCCGAATTCGACCGCCGAATCGCATTGCGGCAAATCGTGTTGGATGTGTTGGGATTGACGGCGGTGCTCTTTTTGAGCGGTGGATTTTTGAATCCATTTTTTACGTTTTACTTTTTTATTGTGATTCTCGCCTCCATTATCCTACGCGTGCGCGAATCGATTTTCATTATTGTGCTGGTGACGATTTGTTTTGTGTCGCAAGGATTTTCATCGAGAGTAGTCGATATAAATATGAAGCTGGGCGAAGGCGGATTGTTGAATTTGGGTGAGATGCCCTTTCATGTGATCGGGGCGCCGATCAGTTTTGTGTTGACCACGCTGATCACCGCATATTTCACATCGGTCATTATGGGTGATTTACGCAAGCGTGAATGGGAAGTACAATCGGCCCGGCAGCAAACCGAGTTGGAACTCAACAAATTAGACAATCTGCTGGACCGCTTGGATGCTGGAATGTTGGTGTTTGATTCGAAGAATCTAGTCGAGCGTGTGAATGACCGGATGGTTTCGTGGTTCGGTCCCGAAGGCCAAAACGACGATACGGCTTGTTATTTGATTAGCCAATACGGCAAAAATTTGGAGCGGGAGTGGACATCAGAAGGTGAGCCGGAAAGCCGGCATTTTTTCGAAGCGCGCTTGCCCACGCTTTCAGAAGGGGTGCGCGATTTTGAGATTATGGTAACCCCGATACGTGACGCGAGCGGCAAATCAATCCAGCGGATTGAGTTGATTTTGGATGTGACCGACCAGAAGAAAAGCCAGGCGCAGTGGGCTCAGGCGCAAAAGCTGGCCGCGATCGGCCAGTTGGCGGCGGGCGTAGCGCATGAAATCAATACCCCGCTAGGCACCATCAATATCTTGACCGAAGAAGCCAAAGCCTTGCTGCAAGAAGTGGTTGAGCAGCCGCAGCCAGAGCAGAAGAAGGAACTGGAAGAATCGCTGGAAACCATACACGACCAGGTACGGCGCTGCAAAGAGGTCACACAGGGGCTGCTCAATTTCTCTCGGGCGCAGGAACATAAGATGGATTCAGTTTCACTGAATGCGATCGCCCACCGCGCCATTGAATTGATTCGGCACCGGGTCAGCGGCGTGCACTTGGTGAAAGAGTTGGCTGCCCATCTGCCTGAGATCTCAACTGACGTGCACGGTGTGGAGCGGGCGGTGTTTAACCTGCTGCTCAATGCCGCCGATGCTTTGGATGGAGTCGAACGGGAAAAGCGGATACGGGTAAAAACATTGAGTGCAAACAATACAGTGGGAATCCAGATCATCGACAACGGCAAAGGCATACCCGAAGAGGATATGCCGCATGTCACCGAACCGTTTTTTACCACCAAGACGGTTGGCAAAGGGACGGGATTGGGGTTGTATGTTGCCTATGGAGCGATCCATGATTTGGGCGGGCGCCTTGAACTGGAAAGCCAATATGGAGAAGGAACCACAGCCAGTATATGGCTGCCGATCGAAACGAATGACGGAAACGAAAACAAACTTGCTATTGGTAGATGACGACTCGGCCTTTCGCAAAGCGGCGGCGCGAGCCCTTGAACGGCGCGGGTATCGGGTTACCGCCGCCGAATCGGCCGAACAGGTGCTTAACGAACAGTTGGCGTTGGATTCAGACGCCGCCGTTGTCGATCTGCGCATGCCCGGCATGAACGGCCTGGAACTGTTGTACGAGTTGAAAAAAAGACGGGATGACTTGCCGGTGATCATGCTCACCGGGCACGGAACCATCAACACCGCTATCGAAGCGATTCAACAAGGGGCGTTTCATTATCTCACCAAACCGTGTGAGATCCCCGAATTGGATGTGTATTTGCGCAAAGCGTTGGATCAACGGCGCATTCAGCGGGAAAACAAATATCTGCGCAGCGCGATGGAACAGGTGAAAGCCACGCATGGCATTGTAGGGTCGAGTTTCGCCATTCAACATCTATTGCAACTGATCGATAAGATGAAAGATTCAGAAGCGGCGGTGCTGGTCACCGGTGAAAGCGGCACGGGAAAAGAATTGGTTGCGCGGGCACTGCATTACCAGGGTCCAAGGCATGAAAAACCCTTTATCGCAGTGAACTGCGCCACCCTGAAACCCGAACTTTTAGAAAACGAACTGTTCGGGCATGTATCAGGCGCATTCACCGGCGCGACCCAGCGCAAAGAAGGGCTGCTCTCGGTGGCAAGTGGAGGCACGTTGTTCGTCGATGAAATTGTGGATATGGATCCCAACGTGCAGGCTAGCCTATTGCGGGTGCTGGAGACC
>CAZEZQ010000956.1:0-2648 GCA_964516245.1 uncultured bacterium
TGAGTGTAGGAAAAGATGGAGCCGTCGGGGAAATGCCAGGATACTGAACTCAGGTTTTCAGCTTGATGGTCATGCATCTCTTCATAATCGTATGTGATGGCGCCGATGGCGACCGCATGGGTGGGGTGAACATTGTCTTTCACCCAATTCATTAAATCCATGTGGTGGCAGGCTTGCTCGACCAATTTGCCGCCGGACATTTCGACATCACCGACCCAACCGCCGACACGGCCGGAACCACCCCAGTGCCATTGGGCTTGCATATAGAGCACTTTGCCGATTTTGCCTTCACGAATGGCTTTGATGCCCGCGTTCATGCCGACATCGGAACGGCGTTGAAAGGCGACTTGATAGATGGCGTTGGATTTGCGGGCGGCGCGGGTGATGGCGTCGACTTTTTCGACATTGGCTTCCATACATTTTTCGCTGAGGCAGTGCAGGTCCATTTCCAACACAGGGACTACGACTTTGGCGTGGTTGCCCACTTCGGTGGCGCAGAGAATGCCGTCTGGTTTTTCCCGTTCGATCATCTGGCGGAAATCTTGATAGGTGTTGATTTGGCGGTCTTCTTCAACTTGCACATATTCTTGCACGCGGGCGGCGCGTTCGGGTTTGAGATCGCAGGCCGAGGCGATTTCGATGCTATCGACGGTGAGCGCGCGGCGGGCGAGATAGGAGCCGCGGCCTCCACAGCCCACCCAGGCAATACGCATACGGTCGTTGGCCCCCAAGACGCGATTGGAGGTGGCCAGTGTTAAGGTGGACGCGCCGATGGCGGCAGTGCTTAAAAAGTTTCTTCGGTTTACTCCTTTTTGGGTCATGATTCTTTTCCTTCCCGTTTATTTGGATTGATTTGCAATACATCTTTTTTTGTGATGCAGGCATCTTGCCTGCTTTTTATAATAGTGCAGGCAAGGTGCCTGCATCACAAGAGCTCTGCATCACAAGAGCTCTTGGCAAAAGTACAAGGCAGGTTGGGTGAGCTCCAAGGTGATCGATAAACATTGCAGGCGAGGACGCATGCGCTCCAAAGATGATGTTTAGACATTGCAGGCGAGGACGCCTGCGCTCCAAGGATGATGTTTCAACTTTGCAGGCAGGATGCCTACATCACAAGACTGCTTGCAGGCAAGATGCCTGCATCACAAGACCCTGCACCACAATATCCTGCATCGCAAGTATATTGTATTCTTGCTTAGTGCATTTCTACACTACAGTGGCCGATACCGTGGCGGTAGAAGTTGAACTGCACATTGGGATGATTGGCTAGCAGTGACATGGGTACTGTGCTATCGGGAATTTTCTTGCCGATCATCAATGTGGTTAATCGCATGCCGAAAGCGTTGTCATGAATGCCCGGCTGCCAGATGGAGATTTTCTCGGTTTTCCAGGTTTCGATTGGGCCTACAGTTATCGCTTGAGTGGGGACTCCGGTTACCACTCCGCCCGCGCTGGTGCGGGCGTTTTGCATGCAGGTTACCGGATGCAGATCGACGATGCGGGTGCCCAATTTGCAGTATTCTTCGGGTGAAGGCGGTTCATTTTCGTAGACACCTTCGCGGCGCACTGGGTCGTTAAACGCCCAGTGTTTAATATCGCCCTGGCCGCCCTGCATTACCAGGCAGCGAACGCCTTCCCACGAGTTGATGAAATCGCTGGTGTTGCCTTTGGGAAAATGAAGATTGGCTTCGGGCATTTTGAGATGAGGGTGGATGCGATCGAAGCACAATTCCCGGTCAGCGCGTTCGAATGATAGTGGGTGAGTTATGTCGACCTCCTGCCCATTTTGAAACCACTCATCCATGCCCCAAAAGTGGGCATGGCTGAGGTCCAGTTCCAATTCATTGACCAGCCGGGCCGCCAAGGGCAGCTGTTCGGTGGGGCCGATGGGGCCGCAGATGCCGGTGGGGTTATCGGGGGTGGCTTGTTTCCATGCGGTGATGTATTCCAACGCTTCGGCCAGGTAGAAATCTTCCAAGGTATCGTAAAATACAACTTTGAAGTTCTCGTTGGATAAATTCAACATATCATCAGCGGTCAGCGCAGCGGCGTCGTTGAGAATTTCATCATCCAGGGTGGTATAGTCCCACCAACCGGGGGCGAGCATACTTTGTTTGCGTGGCATGGTTCTTCTCCGTTTCTTATTTCGATTTCGGTAAATTCACTATATGATTGGGCAATAATTCCGCCAGAATATTGTTTTGAGGGTAACCGTGGCCTTTGTGTTGGCGAAAGCCTTCGGCATATGGAACGCCAACGAGTTTTCCCCGTTTGGCCGACCATTCTTTCATGGATTCAACGTAGTGATCGATGCCATGATGAGAGCGCAGCCATTCGCGCTGAGAAGCATGGCATAAAAGCATTTGCTCTTTGGTGGGTAATGTGTCTGAAATATTGACGAAAAACTCAGGCATTACCGGATTGCCGAAATGGTCTTTGCCCTCAACCGGGTCGACGTAATACAAAGCGGGGATATGTCCCAGCAATGGGGCGGAACCGGAATCGTAATTGCGTACTCCTGCGGCAAAGGCGGCATGGCGGGCCAATACAGCGGTGTACTCATGGTCAGACATATAATCGATAGGTGATGAAGTCATAACCAGGTTCGGTTTTACGGCGCGGAAATGTTCGGTGACCGCGCGGCGGTT
>CAZEZQ010000957.1:0-2642 GCA_964516245.1 uncultured bacterium
GCAAAAAGTCTTTTTTGGAGCGCAGGCGTCCTCGCCTGCAACAATATATAGTAAATTCTAGATGTCCACATTACTATATATATTATTTTGTTTTCTTGATCGCACTTTTTGCCGGCTCGACAGAAATATGAATTTTAATTCCATAGCATAAGGAATTTATTTTATTCAACATGGATATCATCCCAATTACCAATAAATCCCGTTGGGATCAATTGATGGAAAATTGCCGGCATCAAGATTTGCAGCAATTGTGGGATTACGGGGAATGTTTGAAGCAATGTTATGAGTGGCAGCCGGTTCGCCATGAAATTAATAAAAATAACGATACATTAGCCATTGCGCAAACCGTCACCAAATCGTTGCCCGGCATTGGCACTGTGGCCCGAACTCAAAATGGACCGATGTTTTTGAAGTCCAATGAAAATATCCAAAAAGAAACTTACCTGTCTATCCTCGAACATTTTTCCAACCATTGGACAATGCAAGAAAACTGTTGGCTCCATTTTACCCCTTGTTTGTATGCTTCAGAGATCCCAGAAAACTGGATGAAAGAATTAAATCTGTTTGAATCCAAAGAACCTTTATGGAATTCCATTTATATCGATCTACAACAACCAACCGATGTGTTATGGAGAAACATGAGAAGAACAGGTTGGCGTGAAGTAATTCAAAAAGCCCAAAAAAGTGGATTGTCTGCTGAATGGACAAACGAAAAATCTGTTTTTTTTGAATTATTGGACCAATACAAGCAAAAACAAAAAAATAGAGGCTTTTATTGGCCGCCTGCCGAATTGGTTCAGACTTTATGGGAGTGCGACCCGAATTCATTCTTCATTATTTCTATTAAAAATAACAATCAATCAATCGCAAAGATGGCCTGTTATACATTCTTTTCAACGAGTTTTTGTTTAATTTCTTGGAGCGACGATCAAAAAACTGGGTTCTATGCCGATCAATTCATGTTTTGGGAAACAATATTGCATTTCCAAAATCTACACTATAGTTTATTGGATTTGGGTGGAATTGACCCAATTAACCTTCCGGGAATCACTCATTTCAAACGTGGTTTGCATGGGGAAGAATATCAATGGGCGGGGAACGCGATTGCCAGTCCGCCAGATTCAGATAGCAAACAAGATTTCATAGAAAAATTGGAATCTCCATTTTCCACTCCATTGGACTCATCGAACCTTAACGAATCAGCGACGCTTGATCATCAAGTGGAAAATCTTGTTGCTGCATTTTTACAAGAGAGTTATGGCAATGAGATTCAAATCGATTCAAACCAATCATTAATCAATTCTGGTATGATCGATTCATTAAGCATTGTCAGTTTTGTACAAAAACTGCAATCGGCATTTGATATTGATGTCTATAGCGCCGAATTAACGGTAGAAAATTTTGATACCATACACAAAATCAGCCAATTTGTAAAAGAGAAACAAACCTAAATACAAAATCGATGTAGATTTTCGATATGATTGTGTGATTGATTATGAATTTTCATTCTTGGGATTTTGCCATTTTTTTTCTAACAATCTACGTTTTGTATTGTTTTTTTTTCACCAAATGGCAAAACGTTCTGTTATTGGCTGCTAGTTATTTTTTTTATGGCTGGTGGGATTGGAGATTTTTGTCGCTCATCATTATATCCACCCTCACCGATTATATTTGCGGCCTGTGCATGTACAACTCATCCCCTGGCAAAAAGAAAATCTTATTGTGCATCAGTCTTGTCATTAATTTGGGAATGCTGGCATTTTTCAAATATACATTGTTTTTGCTTGACAATCTTACTCTGTTATTTTCTTGGTTTGGATACACCCTTACCACTCCACAATGGAACATCATTCTTCCTATTGGGATATCGTTTTACACCTTTCAAACACTAAGTTATACAATCGATGTCTATCGCGGCCAACTCAAACCAACACGCAATATTCTTGATTTTGCATTATATGTGTCATTCTTTCCCCAAATTTTGGCCGGACCCATCGAACGAGCCACTTCGTTATTGCCTCAGCTGCAATCACCAAGAACCGTCAGCAAAAACCAGTTTCACGAAGGTTTATTTCTAATATACTGGGGATTGTTCAAAAAAGTGTTTGTCGCTGACAATTTGGGCGTTTTGTTGAATTTGTATGCCAATCCGATCGAATTGGGCAAATTGCAGGGAGATGGAGGGATTGTCTTGCTCTCGGGATACGCGTTTCTTTTTCAACTGTATTGCGATTTTTCTGCCTATTCAGACATCGCTCGTGGATTGGCCAAACTTATGGGAATTGAGTTGATGGAGAATTTTCGAACTCCATTTTTTGCTTCGAACATCCAAGACACCTGGTCTCGATGGCACATTAGCTTAACCACATGGATGCGCGATTATGTCTATTATCCACTCGCGCTGTTCCGCTTCCGCAAACGGCATTTGAATCACGCGGTCATTATTCTGATTGTGTTTTTGATCATTGGATTGTGGCATGGGGCGGCATGGAGTTTTCTGTTGTGGGGAGGGTATCACGGGTGTTTACTGGTGCTCTATGCATCAATCAAAAAATATCTCCATCATTGGACCACTCCATTCAATCAATGGCTAAAAAATCTATTTTCTGCAGTTTCTATACTGTTTACATTTCATTTGAGTG
>CAZEZQ010000958.1:0-2641 GCA_964516245.1 uncultured bacterium
GGATCTATACCATCAATGAATCGATCGCCATTGCCCGCTCGCGGGATAAACTGCGTTCCACCCAAATTCTCAGCCGACATGACATTGGTATTCCACCCACGGAATTTGTGAGAAACAAAAGCGATGTATTGCCCGCTATTGAGCGGGTCGGGGGGGCCCCTGTCATTATCAAAGTGCTGGAAGGGACGCAGGGAGTAGGCGTCATTCTGGCCGATAACGTAAAAGTAGCCGAAGCCATCATCGAAACCTTGCAGAGTGCCCGCCAAAACGTTTTGATCCAAAAATTTATCAAAGAAAGCAAAGGCAAAGATATTCGCGCTGTGGTCGTGGGAGACCGTGTGGTGGCAGCGATGCGCCGCCAGGCAATAGGAGATGAATTTCGCAGCAATGTACATCGCGGCGGCAAAACCGAAAACATTCAGTTAGAACCCGAATACGAGCGCACTGCGATTCGCGCGTCTCAGATTATGGGATTGCGTTTGGCCGGGGTGGATATGTTGGAATCGGAAGACGGCCCGCAAGTGATGGAGGTGAATTCTTCACCAGGCTTTGAAGGAATTGAAACTGCCACCGGTGTTGATGTCGCTGGCGCCGTAATCGAAACGGTCGAAAATCAAGTGTTGTTTCCCGACGTTGATTTGCATCAACGATTGCGGTTGGCGGCAGGTTATGGCATCGCTGAGTTTCCCGTGCATAACATCCCCGAATTGGAAGGCAAAGCGCTGCGGGATACAGATTTGGATGAAAATAATATTTATGTAATCCACATCACTCGCAATAAGCAGATCATCCCCAATCCTAGAGGGGATGAAGTCATACAAACAGGTGACTATTTGCTTTGTTATGGCGAATTGCAGCAAATGAGAGCGATGATGCCCGAACGAAAACCCCGGCGCAAGAAGAAAAAAGTGGCAAAAAAAGAGTAAACAAAAATGGTTTATTGAGGAGATTCATGCCGAGACGCAAGCCGTTGGTCATTGCTGGTACCAAAATCAAACTGGGCGAAATTCGCGATTTGCATTTGGATTTCAGTGAATCGTATTGGGGCGGGAAAGTGCGCATCCCCATTCGTGTGATCCGAGCCAAACGTTCCGGCCCCCGGGTATTTATCACCGGCGCCATTCATGGTGACGAATTAACGGGAGTGGGAATCGTTCGTGAAATTCTGTATGAAAAACCACCGGAACTCAAAAAAGGGACGTTAATCTGCGTTCCAGTGGTCAATACGTTTGCGATGGAACAACAAACCCGCTATTTGCCCGATGGGCGTGATCTCAACCGCTTCTTTCCAGGCAGTGCAAGCGGCAGCATGACCAGCCGTTTGGCGAATTATGTATTCGAAGAAATTGTGATGCAGTGCGATTACGGCATTGATTTACATAGCGCGGCTTCGCGAAGAACCAATTACCCCAACGTTCGGGCGGATATGAAAAACCAAGAAGCCAAACGTTTGGCTTGGGCGTTCGGCGTGGAATTGGTGGTTGATTCGAAAGGGCCCACCGGTTCATTGCGCCGTGAAGCCACACGGCAAGGGGTGCCGACAATTATTCTTGAAGCCGGTGAGATTTTCAAAATTGTTCCCAGTGTCGTAGAGACCGGTGTAAGGGGGATTATGAATGTATTAAAAAACTTGGATATGGTAGAAGGAAATCCCGAAAAACCCTTGTTTCAAGTAACTGTAGAAAAAACCACCTGGGTGCGGGCGGACCGAGGTGGATTTTTAAGCTTTCACGCCAAACCGGGAGATTTGTTGAAAGAAGGCCAATTTCTGGCCACCAATTACAACATATTCGGGCGGGAACGCAATGCGATCTTATCTCCTACCGATGGAATCATTTTGGGCATGACCACTATGCCTGCGGTTTTGCCTGGGGAGCCTGTGTATCATATCGCTAAGTTGGGGAAACGAATGTTCGATCGAATCAGCCGAATGTTTGAAAAAACCGATGACAATCATTCTTTTTATCAAATGCAAGATACCCTCTCCACTCAACTAACCATACAAGAACGTGAAGAATAACCACTCATATTTTTTAAATTGCCGGGAGGGCGAGGCTCCCGCCGAGCCGCGAACGTTAGATATAGATTGCATTTACATTTCAGCAAACCACGATAGATATTAGAGCGCAGGCGTCCCCGCCTGCAAGGAGTGAGGAGGGCGAGGCTCCCGCCGAGCCGCGAACGTTAGATATAGATTGCATTTACATTTCAGCAAACCACGATAGATATTAGAGCGCAGGCGTCCCCGCCTGCAAGGAGTGAGGAGGGCGAGGCTCCCGCCGAGCCGCTTGTTCGTTGAAATAATTCACCAGGAGGTTCGCCTCCCCAAAAAGCAATTTTACTTATGACTCTAAATGACGAACTGGCAAAAAGTTAGATGCAGAAAACGAACACACAATATATAGTAACGTTAATATCCAACCTGCACTTTATGTTCTTTCAGGCGAGGACGCCCACCAAGGCGCGTCTATGACCTGCGCTCTAAAAAAGACTTTTTGCCAAATCGTCCTAAATATTCTCCCGCATGCGTTGTTTGTACCCTTCCACACCGGTTTGAATATAAGTATCTTCATCAGAAATTTTGCGTTCACCAGTTTGTGGATTGATATGCAGGGATTGCAGCCTGCCTTTAATGGCAACC
>CAZEZQ010000959.1:0-2634 GCA_964516245.1 uncultured bacterium
TGTTGTTGCAGGCGGGGACGCCTGCGCTCCAAAAAAGACTTTTTGCCGAATCGTCATAAATATACAGGTACCGGGCAGCACGATTTGATCGTGCGCGGTTTCAAAAAAGCGCAGTTGGGAATCCAGTTCGTCGAATTTCATTCCATCCAATTTTCCACTACAAATTCTCCCTCTTCTCCAATTCTGACATAAAACAAATGATCATAGCCTTCCGCATAAGAGGGGATTTCCAATATGGCGTGTGTGGATTGTACACCTTTTTCGGGTATTTTGGGTTTGTCAGTGCGATTTTCGTTCCGTTTTAAGGCCTCGGCGATTTTGGATTCAAAATAATATCCAACAATCTCAAATCCACATTCTTTGGCAGGGTTGATATAGCGGGAGCGGATATAAGCGGTGGGATTGGTGTTGTCGATGACACATTTTTGGCCGGTTTGCAAACAGGCCATAAATAATTTCCACTCGCGGCGCCGGGTCTTGAGCATGTCGAGATTGATACGGATGTGAGAATCAAAAAACTTTTGCTTGAAATAGGTCGATTTTCCCGTGGCTTGTATTCCGGTAAAAATGACCGCTTGCATGATGAGTTTCGTTTAGGAGCACGTGTGATATTGGAATGTAGATCAAGGGCTGGCAAACAACGCCTGCCCCGTCTCGGCGCCTCATAACCCGCCACAGAGCGTCATGACCTTGGCCCCCATCAATATTTGGTGCTCCTTTACTCCTTAATGATTTGTGGGCCGTGGCCGGCTGTTTTTTCATACACTCCTTTGCCGGCTCGTTTGTATTGCGTGAATCCTTTTTCTTCAATATTTTTCTTGCTGAGGATATCTTTCGTGCTTTTGTTGACTGCGAAACCCGAAAACACACGGTGTACCGGCTGGCCGCAATGGGGGCATTCGCTAAGCGAATCGGCGCTTATGGGTTGGATATATTCAAAGCGTTCGCAGCATGGATTTTCGACACTTTCATCGTGTTCATATTCGTAAATCGGCATGGTAAGACTCCCTACTTGTGAAAACGGGGATTGAAAGTGTCAGAGCCCCTCCAATCCCCGTGTTGTTTCGGGTGGCTAGAAGTGTAATGTTTAATTTTTGCCGCTGGGCATTTTGCCTTCGACAAATTCAACGGTTTTCCGAGCCACGGGGTCGTATTTTCTTAAGGTTAATTTCTCGGGATGGTTCTTTTTGTTTTTGGTGGTGTAGTAGCTGTAACCGGTACCAGCGGAGGATACCAAACGAATCATTTCTTGCATTGTGTTCTCCTTTATTTATTTTAATTTTGTTGTTTGTTCTAACTTTATGTGTTAATCCGGCTCGGCGGGAGCCTCGCCCTCCCAAAGAAGCTTTTTCTGCTGAAGGCACTATTGCAGGCAGGATGCCTGCATCACAAAAACTATCTTTTATCATGCATTCTGATAAATAGTATATCCAAATCAGAGGTTGATTCAATCCATTTTGACTGTCTGGTTTTGACAGTCTATCAATTCCTAACTTTTTTCTCTTGAATTACAATGCATAGAGTTAACAATTCTTTGTGGCATGCCATTTCTTTACCGGCAAAGATTTTAAAGGACATAAAAGACAAAAAGGACGTAAAGGACTTAAAGATATGTTTAGTAGACACAGGGTTTGAGGCAGACATAAGGTTTGCAGCAGGCACAAGGAATCTGCCCTTGGGAAGAGTGTGCCCCTACAATAGAAGCATGTGGTTAAAATAATCAGGGATTAGAGTTTTTAACTGGGTGAGAGATGCTGAGTGAGTCTGAACAAGATTATCTTAAAAAGATTTATAAATTGCTGCGTGAAGAGCCGGAGCAAAAAACGGTGACCACCAACCGTCTGGCTGAAACCATGAATGTGGCCGCCCCCTCTGTCACCAATATGTTAAAGAACCTGGCAGATATGAAATTGGTGGTTTATGAACCCTATCGCGGCGTGCGCTTGACACATGAAGGGGAAAAGATCGCGCTGGAAATGATTCGCCATCACCGGCTTGTGGAGCTGTATCTTGCTGAAGCTTTGGGTGTACCTTGGGATCAAGTGGATAAAGAAGCGGAAAAGTGGGAGCACATTCTCTCGGAAGACATTGAAGACCGTATTGACAAATTTCTCGGCAGCCCAACACACGACCCTCACGGCGCTCCCATCCCCGCCAAGAATGGGGATATCGAATACCATGACACCGAGCCATTGAGCCAGATGGAAGCCGGCCAGGAAGGAATTGTTTCGGAGGTAAGCGATCATGACCCCGCCCTGCTGCGATATCTTTCCGAATTGGGGATGAAACCGAAAACCAAGATTAAAGTGATTAACAAAGAACCGTTTCATGGCCCATTGACCGTTCGGGTGGGCAATGATGAACGCATTGTGGGACACGAAGTGGCGAAGTATGTTTTGATTCATGAAGTGGAGTGAGGAAGGAAAGAATTTCCCCTCTCAAGATGGGGGGGGATTAGGGTTGGGTTGATTGCATAATACAAGCATTCCTCTTATGAAACACTTTTGTAAGTGCTGAAGTTCTAAATGGTTATGCATACTATTTACGTAATTCAGAAGTCGTTCAATCAAACCGGCTCCGCGGGAGCACGCCACGGCGCATTTTCAACCTCGCCCTCCTAAAGGCAACGACACG
>CAZEZQ010000960.1:0-2630 GCA_964516245.1 uncultured bacterium
GCAGGCGTCCTCGCCTGCATCTACATATAGAGCAGGCGGAACGCCTGCGCTCCAAAATATGGTATCATAAAGCGGTAGATTATACTTTTTGCCAGAATGTCGTAGCTTATCAAGTAATAGACAATATAACTACTCAGTTTTTTTGCCACGGTACTTTGGCGTATCGCTCCAATTGCGCTTCTAGCGCGGCAGCCAGTTCTTCTCGTTTCTCGTGATTTTGATCCGCCATATTGCTTGATTCCATAGGATCATTAGCCAAATCATACAGTTCATAGGGTCCTTTAGGTTTTGAACGAAGTAACTTCCAATCACCGCGACGGATTGCTTCAATTCTACCGCCTTGGAAAAATCCCCCTCCTTCTTTCCGTCCCCAAAACAAATCCCGTTCTATTGTCGGCTGGTAGGTTCCTTGCAGAGTATCCAAGAAACTCACACCTTCATGCTGTGTATCCACTCCCGCTCCCGTGGCTTGTACGATAGTTGGCATAATATCCATAGACATCGCAATTCGGGTGGTTTCGCTTCCGGCTGGGGTGTGCCCCGGCCAGCGGGCAATCATGGGCACACGAATGCCCCCTTCATACATCGTTCCTTTTCCGCTTCGATAGGGACCATTGTTAGCTCCCAAATCTTCCCGCCCACCATTGTCGCTGGCGAAGATAACCAGCGTGTTATCAGCGAGACCGGTTTCATCCAATGTGTTTAAAACCTGGCCAATTCCATCATCCATATGCTCGATAAGCGCCGCCATTTTGGCTTGTTTCTCGCTGGCGTCAGGATGGCGCTCTTTATAGCGTTTGACCCAATCTTCGGGCGGTTGGATCGGTGTATGGGGAGCATTATAAGCCAGATACAAGAAGAAAGGCTTTTCTTCTTTGTATGAAAGTAGATATTCACAAGTCCATTGGGTAAAAAGATCGCTTGCATGGCCTTTTGGATCGATTTGAGTGTCATTTAGGCGCATATAATTAATATTGTGCCGCCGGTGAGTGTAATAATCATCCATCATGTCTCCCAAAAATCCGTGAAAATAATCAAATCCTCTCTCATTGGGTGTGTTGGGAGATTCAAGGCCCAAATGCCATTTGCCCACCATAGCGGTATTGTATCCGGCGTCTTTCATAAACTTGGGCAGCAACTTGGCTTCAGGTAGAAGGTAGCCCCATGAATTGTTTTCATGGGTTCGAATTACACCGGGAACTCCAACAAATTCTTGATATCGGCCGCTGAGCAGAGCGGCGCGAGTGGGAGAGCAAACCGGACAATTCGCGTAAGCATTGGTAAACCGCATCCCCTCTTCTGCCAAGCGGTCCAAATGAGGAGTATATAAGTATCTCCCTCCATAACAACTTAAATCACCAAAGCCAAGGTCATCCACAAGAATAACAAGAATATTTGGTTTATTGGATTGAACCTGAGCCTTAGCTGTATGTGTGTCAAGCAAAGTGTTTCCAAGAATCACTCCACCAGTGGTTGTGATAAAATTTCGCCTAGGAATATTCATACCATTTTTCCTTATAGATTAAAATTAATGTAAAATACAAGAAGCATAAACCAATAGATTCTAAACCATAACAAAACACTTGCTAAAGGTGTAAAGGGATTTTTCACTTGAAAAAAAGTACGATAAAAGAATTGCATAAACAAGGTGATCATGCTCTATTACATTCGATTTTGTTGTTTCAATGGGGTGCATCTGTCTTCTAGCCGGTACGTTTTCTCGCAACCATCCCCAGAAATTATTTTTGTCTTTTGGGTCCTTTTGTCCTTTTATAACTCACAATTTCCCGCTGACAACAAGCCATTGTAGACGAGTTGAATAAAGTTTTATCTCTTGTTGTTCCTGATGCGCAAGAGCGTAGCAGATTTATCAATCAGCTTGAAAATAGCATAAAATAGATATTCTTTAAAACGAGAATGTGCCTACAACGTTGTTGTATAGTAAATGAGGAAGAGATCAGACACTCTTGGAGTAAAATTGCCTGCTTTGGCGCCCGCACTATATATAGTATGCTTCCACCATAACCACCACAAGTAAGGCCGCCAATTAGTAAAATTAATACATATGTAACACAATATATTGTGGCTTAACCACCCTATAGGCCACAAGAGAGACCGCCAACCTTGGCGGTCTTGCCACCTGATTCCCAAAATAATTGCTGGAATTTGAACAATGAACTATTGAAAAACACAATATATTGTATGTTTATCTTATATGAATCACAAGAAAGACCGCCAAATCCAGCCCCCCACACTTGGCGGTCTGTGTATGTATTATTTAAGTGTTGCGGGTGCCAAGGGTAGAATGTCGTGTATTCTACCCTGGAAATAAATCCTGAAAATATCTCAAACTTTCGCTTTACAATCAAATTAATTGAAAACAAATTCATCATCCCCAAAATCTTAATTCATGCGTGTAATCCGTGATTCAAACCCACTGCCATAAATCCTGGTCATCTTATTCACAATCCAGGTCATCCTGGTTCAAAACGTATTCACTAGCGCGGGTGCCAAGGGTAGAATGTCGTGTATTCTACCCTGGAAATAAACCCTGAAAATATCTCAAACTTTCGCATTACAATCAAATTAATTGAAAACAAATTCATCATCCCCAAAATCTTAATTCATGC
>CAZEZQ010000961.1:0-2624 GCA_964516245.1 uncultured bacterium
CCTGGAACCTACTGCTTAGAAGGCAGTTGCTCTATCCGGTTGAGCTATGGGCGCAAATTTTTTGTTGATTGTAGCAAATACCGGATTAGAGGGTATTAGTTGTGTTGCAAGTAGAAAGTATATCGCAAGTTCCTCTTAAAATAAACCAGATTAATTACGCTTTTGATCAATACCGCTTTCCGAGCAGAAAATATTCGAAGGCTCCAGTGAGAATGCCGAACCCGCTTATGAGGGCGTCTGCAAAATTGACTGGGAGTCCTTTTAACGCAAAATCGAACCCTTTGGCTTTGATCAGAAAAAATTCAAATTTGATGATCAAATGAAGAAACATGATTCCAAAGAATATGACAAACGCAACAAAAATGGGAATCTGAAACGATAAGGCGGCAAATAAGAAAATAAGATACGCAATGGGAATTCGCATCATGGTAGAAAGTAAGTTGGTGCCAAAGCGGCTATCGTTATTTGCCGGTTTTTCCTCTTCTTTTTGTGGAAGGGGTGCTTTTCGGTTGCGTAACATAAGTTTCATTAAATCACGGGAACGGCGGAATTGATTGCGGAAAAAACCAATTGCCGAAAGATTTTTGTTGTGGATCACTTCAATCTTTTTGTCCATATAGATTTTGTAACCCGCCGCGATTAAATTCCTCCCCAGTGTGCGATCCTCTACCGAGGCTTCTTTTATATTTTCGTCAAAACCGCCCGATTGAAGAAAGGCTTCTTTGCGAACCGCTGTTACTGATGTAAAGGTAGTATCAATCCATTCCGGCAGCTGACTAAGCACCCAGCGATTGTAAAGATTTTTGTATTGCGAGAAATAATTCGCGAAAGGGGTTACTTCTGAAAACGTGCCCTGAACGGCGTCAGCCTGCACCCGGTCAAAAGTGTATTTCAGGTCAATCAACAAAGTTTTGGGAAGCAGCACATCACTATCCGTAAAAAGAAGATAAGTTCCTTGCGCCTCTTTCGCTCCAATATTACGCGCCGTCGCCGGCCCATTATTTTGTTTCAATGATATAACCTTGGCTCCGGCTTCTTTGGCCATCTGTGTAGTTCGGTCTGTTGAGGCGTCATCGACTACAATGAATTCATAGGACGAGCCTTCGAGATTTTGAATACTGCGAAAGGTATCCGGCAATGTATTTTCCCCGTTGTAAACTGGGATAATAATTGAAAATTCAGGTTGTGCTGGTTCCATTTGTACCTATTGATTTCAAATTCTTTTTTGATATTTCTTTATCACTTCATCATACATCGCTTGAACCTTATGGGCCATCCGTTCTGCCGAATAGTTTCTCTCAATGGTATGATACGCGGCGTTTCCCAGGCGGATTCGTTTGTTCTCACTTTCCAATAATTCTAATAGTTTTTCCAGCAAGGTTTGTTCGTCTCCGGGTTGGATTAGCAATCCATTTTCATCATCAGTTACGATGCTTTCAATACCACCAACTTTGGTAGAAAGAATCGGCAATCTCATTGCCATAGCCTCCATCATCGCATTGGGAACCCCTTCTGAATGGGAGGAGCACACATAAACGTTCATTGCCGCCAGGTAGGGCACGGGATTTTCTTGAAAACCCGTAATGATTACTTGATTCTTGAACTTCAATTCTTGGCATAAGCGTTCTAATTTTTTTTGTTCTTTGCCAGCACCCACTAAGAGCAAACGGGCTTCAGGATAATGTTGTAGGATCTGTTTATATACACGAATGAGCAAATCAAATCCTTTAATCGGATCCATGCGTCCCATGCTGCCAATAACAGGTGCGAATTCAGGAATTTTCAAAAATTTACGCGCATCAAATTCGGCAGCTAACTCTTCGTAACGCTGGATATCTACTCCATTTGGAATGTTATAAATGGCCCGGGGGGGCTGTTTCCACCTTAAAACATATTCTTCCAGTTGGGGAGAAATTACCTGCAAAGCGTCACTGTTGCGAATCCAACGATTGTTTAACCAATGTGAAAACCAGCCACGTAAGGGATTGGTATAATCGGTCGTATTGACATTGGGTAAACGGATGATCCAGGGGAATTTGTATGTATGGCGAGCTTGGTTTGCCAGAGTGTTCGATCGCAAACCGAAAGTATGGATTAATTCTGCATTATGTTTTTGAGCGATTTCAACGAGATTCTTAGCCGCTTTACCAATTTGCAATCTACTGCGCATGGGTAAGAATTCTGTAGGAACCCCGAAAGAACGTGATTGGCGAGCCAGTTCATCGTCGTTGCTTATTGGCGCAACTACAGGCATATATCGTTCAGGATCAAGATAGCGGATGAGAGAGAGAATAAATCGTTCCACACCACCAAAGTTGCCATCCACCCGGCAAAGCAAAATCTTGCGGCTCATTCTGTTATTCCTTTGTAAAAAAGTGGATGAAATAAATCATTTCATGTTGAAATGATTCTACATGAAAGGGTAGAAAGTCAATCGATATGTTTGTATAAACAGAAATGTATTTTAATAAAATGAAAAATTTATTAAATAATTTGTTATCGAGTTACGTATCTGAATTGACAGTTGAAATAAATTAGAGCAAATATATTGAATTCATCTTACCATTGAAGACAATCCGGCAAAAAGTCTTTTTTGGAGCGCAGGTCATAGACGCGCCTTGGTG
>CAZEZQ010000962.1:0-2607 GCA_964516245.1 uncultured bacterium
CTTCGGTTAACTCGATCTTTGCATTGGCAATCGATGAACCCCCGTTCCAATCCGTTATTTTTGCTACTACAGGAGCCGAAGAGTCTACACTAAACCGTCCATTCTCAAGTTTAAAATTTCCCCCATATATGTTATTACCCTTTACCCAGTAATAATTAAACCTTGGTTCACTGAAATCTGGCATCTCTATTCCTCCTTATTCACAAACGTTATCGTTCGTCCTTCAGGGGGTTCACGATCCCCTACTTCCAATCTCGTCTTGGTGTCGATAGAGGAAAATGAATACTTGGCCCCATCAACCCACACTTCAAAATCATAATAAATCCCCTGCTCTGCGTTTTCTTCAAAATCTTTGTAATCTGCCTGGATTAATAGCCAGATATACAAAGGGGTGTCCCCTGTTAATAAGGCGGGATCAACGTTAACCGTATGCTCTGTTGTCTGTGGGTCTATCCCGTCATACACGCTTTTTTTGACTGGCTGGACAATCCGAAACTTGCATGTCCCTTCAGTCCCTGAATCAAAAGTAATAGCATTCAGAAACATTTCCCCGCCAGAGACTCGCCCTACCACATATTCCCCGTTCTTCACCCCCGTTGAACCATCATAGAGAACTGCCATCACACTGCCTGCAACAACCCTTGTATATACCTTCTCTTCGTTTTCTGCATCAGTGAAATCGCCAATCTCATCTGATGTCAGCCTGGTTTCGTTGTCAGGTTCCCCCATATCCTTAAGATTTCCTGACCCCTCTGCCATTACAATCCCTTCAGATTCAACCAGTTCCCTCCATTTGGATGGGAATACATCGCTGTACAATAACACTGATGTAGGATGTTCTGTTGCATCACTTTTGAACTTCAATGCCAGACTTGTTAATGTCCCAGGATTATGAATGTATAACCCCATGCGTGCCACCCGATGAACGTGTGCAGTTGGCGCAGTCAAAGTAGTGTCTTCACTGGTTTTCCACACCACTTCCCCCGCGCCGTTTCTTATTTGATATCCTTGATCTTCCAAAAACTTCACAGTTGCATTGAACGAAAATCGATCCCCCGTCTCATACGGTACTTTGTTCGTATCCTTGTTGTCATCAGTGAATTCATCCGAATACCAAACCGACCAGCCTCCATAAGGATCATCGGTTTGGTAGTATCGATTCTCTACGTAGATTTTTACAACCCCCTCGTTGTACAGTGTTTGATCGACAAACCAACGAGTCTGCCACCATCTAGAATCACCCTGCGGGACAGCATAACCCAGCCCTGCATCCCACATTTTATGATCCGACCAAAACGCATTTGAATAAATCTCTCGAAAAAATTCATTCCCGTCTGCTGTATACAAAGCATTAAAACAATGCGCAAACAACTCAGGTTCTCTTGGGGTTAATTCGGGACTCCATTCAGGCGAACTGAAACCTACTGCCCAACAATTCACCCATTTCAAATCAGTATACATTTTATCAATGTATTGGTTGTTGAGTTTCTCATTAACTGCCTTTAACTCATAACTCGTTTCTGTGCTGTAGTCTTGCCAATCCCGAGCCGACCCCCAAAACACTCCAATGGATGGTGGGTCAGCGAAATCCCCTTCCCAAGGCGGTCCTGTTGGGCCCTCTCCCGGCCATTCCCCATCATCCGCCACCACTTCTGACGCCTTGGCTGCATATATCAACCCAGTTCCCATAATGTTCTCGCTATCATTTTTTTTGGTCCTGTTATTTCGTCAACAAAAATTCCAACAAATCTTGCACCATCAAATTCAATTCCTTGGCCATACGTCTAAGGAAACTAAGAGTTTTATCTCTCTTGGTCTCCGCAATTTGCTTCTCTTGATATATCTGTTGCAAGTGCATTCGTGATAAAACTACTTTCGTTGCATGTTGTACATCATTAAAAAAATGCAAATCCTGTAGGCTTAGAGTGATATCCAGCGGCTCGAAATAAATCCCCTTTTGGATTGTGGATTCATCGGTAATAACCAAGCCCTGGATTTCACCATTCCCCTGAATGCGCAAAATTCTCTCTGGACCCAACTCAAGCACGTAACCCTGAGGGGCCGAGATATTCATGGGTTCACCTTCCATCCGCCAATCTTCTCCACAAACCGGCAATACGAAAAATACGAACAGTCCCACAACCACTATCATCTTCATGACATTTCTCCTTTTTATAATTGTTGCCAACCGGCGCTTGTATACACATAAGCGCCGTCTTGTTGGTCGTCTGTTGGGTGATCGAGATAGATGAGATGCCCCGCAACGCCGCCGGGCAATGCGGTATAGACCGGCAATTGCAACGCCCCAGACAAAGCCAATACCCCAGTGTCGCCATTCAAGCGCATAGCATTACTGATCGTGTCGCTATGCCACGCAAATTCATTATCGGAATAAAAATCCAGTGTGCTGGCAGAGATGCCCAACTTGTACAGAGTGCCGTAGAGCAGGAATTTGTCCCCTACCGAATCGCTTGCAAATCGAAAGGCATTGGCGGCGATCACATCGTTCCCCGCTTGCAGATTGTTCTTGGCGATCGCATTCCCCGCTTCCCCTTCGATGATGAATAAATCTTCGGTGGTGTCGCTGTGGAATTTGATGTTTTGGTC
>CAZEZQ010000963.1:0-2605 GCA_964516245.1 uncultured bacterium
GAACTTTGTCGTCAATCAGGTGTAGTCGTATTATTTGTACCGCCCTTCAAACAATCCCGTCTTAATGGGATAGCAAGGTGGATTAGTGATAAAAAGGCTCTTATTCAATTAAGTCTTCGTTACAAATTCAACGATATTTTTTGGTTTACCTTTTTCCATGAAGCTGGTCATTTATTAAAACACGGTAAGAAACATGTATTTGTTGAGGAAGAGAAACATACGTATAAAGACAAAATTGAAGAGGAAGCCAATAAATTCGCAGCAGACACACTTATACCCCCAGAAGATTGGAAGGTATTCGTTAACATGGGGATTTTTAATAAATCCTCAATTAATGCCTTTGCAAAAAGTCAGCAAATCCATACCGGAATCGTATTGGGTAGACTTCAAAAGGAAGGTTGGGTCTCTTATGGAACGAGACTCAATAAAACATTGAAAGATAAATTTGAATTCTCTAATTCAAATTAGAAAGGAGGTGATTCCAGATGGGTAATCGAAAAGCAGTACCTTACACTCTCAGAAGTGGCAACAGAATTGTTTACGTTGGTACAACTAATGATCCTGCTGCACGTGAACAACAACATCGTGATGAAGGGAAACAATTCGGTTCATTGCGTCCCGAAGGTCCACGTAGAACTGAGCAATCCGCTCGTAACTGGAAAAAGAACGTTTGGAAACGTATCGGGACAATCACAATGGACGAAATCCCAAATATAACAAAGACGCAGATAGATGATCCACCCACCTGCGTCGCCTGATAACATACTGGGGGTAGCTATATTGCTTCCCCACTTATTTTATATTCTATCAAATTATAAGTTTTGTCAACTTTTCATTTGAATTTTATTATCCCTCACTCAGTTTTCCACACATCCGCCAACTTCACAACCTTCCCTTCTTCTCTCAAACTCCACTCCCATCTCCATTCCCCATCTCCAAATACCTACTCAGTTTTCAAAACCTTATCACGCACTGTATGCTGATAATTTAACGTATCATTTTTCTACTCAACTAACAAGATCAATCCATGGTCGAAATCCTACCGCATCCCCTTCAGCTGATCCGCCACCGCCTGATGCACTTGATCCACCGACACCCGAATCTGCTCCATACTATCGCGGTTGCGGATGGTGACCGCTTGGTCATCCAGTGATTCATAGTCAATCGTGATACACAACGGTGTACCAATCTCATCCTGCCGGCGGTAGCGCTTGCCTATGTTGCCGCTTTCGTCGTAGGCGGTGCGGTAAGGGCCGCGCAGTTCGGCTTCGATTTTCTTGGCCATCTCTACCAGCGGCGGCTTTTTGAAGAGGGGGAACACGGCCACGGTCACCGGCGCGATTTTAGGTGAAAAGCGCAGCACCAGCCGTTTTTCCATCTCACCCTTATCATTGGGGGCTTCATCAATGTCATACGCATCAGCGAGCAGCACCAAAATCGTACGGTCCACCCCGGCGGATGATTCCACCACATAAGGCACATATTTCTCGCCGGTGGCGTCATCGCGGTAACTCAAATCCTTCTTGGAAAATTCCATATGCCGCTTGAGGTCGTAATCGGTGCGGTTGGCGATGCCTTCGAGTTCGTTCCATCCCATGGGGAACTTGTATTCCACGTCATAACAATCCGCGGCGTAGTGCGCCAGTTCGTCTGAATCATGCTGGCGCAATCTTAGGTTTTCTTCTTTGATGCCCAGCGAGACGTACCAGTTTTTGCGCGCCTCTAGCCAATACTCAAACCATTTTTTGGCCTCATCTGGGTGGGTAAAAAACTCTAATTCCATCTGCTCGAACTCACGCTGGCGAAAGATAAAAGCCTTGGTGGTGATTTCATTGCGGAACGCTTTGCCAATCTGCGCGATGCCGAAGGGCACTCGCTGTCGCGTCGTGGTCAAAATATTACGGAAATTGGGGAAAATGGTCTGGCAGGTCTCGGGCCGCAGGTACGTAATATTCTTATTGTCTTCGACCGGACCCCAATGCAGCTTGAACATCAGGTTGAAGTTGCGCGGCGCGGTCAGTTCACCGCCGCAGTCACCCACCTTTTTGCTGGGTTTCTCCGGACACATTTCGCCTTCCAGTTTATCGGCGCGAAAACGCTGGCCACAAGTTTTGCAATCGACCATCGGGTCGTGAAATCCCTCCACATGGCCAGATGCCTCCCACACCCGCGGATGGGTGGTGACAGCACCGTCCATCCCTACCACATTGTCGCGGGCGGTGACCACGTCATCCCACCAAGCCTGCTTGACATTGTGTTTCAGTTCTACCCCCAATGGGCCGTAATCCCACGAAGCGGCGAAGCCCCCGTAAATTTCGCTGGAGGGGAAGATGAATCCCCGGCGTTTGCACAAAGAAACAATGTCGTTCAGTGTTGGTTGTTTGGTTTGGGGCTGGGCGGTTTGGGTCTGGCTCATAAGTTTCCTCGATTCAAACAGTAAGGCCACATTCAGCCTAAGGATACCGGCACTCATGCCGAAACTAATTATGTTGTCGTTTTCAAAACCTGTGTTCAATTGGGAGGGCGAGGCTCTCGCCGAGCCGGTTGTTGCAGTTAGGAGGGCGAGGTTGCAAATGCGCCGTGGCGTGCTCTCGCCGAGCCGGTT
>CAZEZQ010000964.1:0-2603 GCA_964516245.1 uncultured bacterium
GAGCCGGTTTGATTGAACGACTTCTGATTAACGTAAATAGTATGCATAACCAATTAGAATCTCAGAACTTACGTGAATGTTTCATACGAGGTGAAAACCTTTTGGGTGGCACTGGTTTTTCAATCAGTGCCGATCTCTCCAAAGTTCATACAATCTTTAGACACAGGTTAGGAAACCTGTGCCACCCATTTCTTGCCATATTCCTTAACTAAATGACATTGAATCTTACTTAAATACTTAACCAAAATCGATAATTTCACACCCGCTCCAAAATCACCTGCGCCACCGCATTATCCCCATCATGCGTAATGGTCACATAGGCGTCTGTCACCATTTTGCGATCGGCCAGGTCTTTGGCTTTCCCTTCAAAATGCAAGACCGGCTTGCCGGTGGGCTCGTGGGTAACATAAATCTCAAACCAGCCGATACCTTTGCCGGGGAAATCGCCGAAGGCTTTGAGAGCCGCCTCTTTTACCGCGAAACACCCAGCCAGGTATTCTGCCGACTTTACCCGCTTGTTTGAGAACTCTATTTCTTTGGGGTGAAACACACGTTTCATAAAACGCTCACCAAAGCGCTCAATTGACGATTCGATACGCGAGATTCGAATAATATCCAATCCGATTCCAACTATGGGCATAGGTACACCTTCAGGCGGGGATTTTCGATTTTGCCAACTCGATGAGGTGCTCGATCACCTGTTCCAGGGTCATGCGAGACGTGTCTACTACGATAGCGTCTTTCGAGACCGCCAATGCTCCCACTTTGCGCGATTGGTCGCGGTTGTCGCGCTCCATCAAAGCGTCCAAGGTTTCTTCGTACGTCACATTTTTGCCTCTGGACCGTAATTCTTCATAACGGCGCTGGGCGCGAATTTTTGGATCAGCCACCATAAACAATTTGATCTCAGCATCGGGAAACACCACCGTGCTGATATCACGCCCCTCCATCACAACCCCGCCGTTTTTTCCCATCTCTTGCTGCATGGCCACCAGCCGTTCCCGCACCTTCTCGTTATCGGCGATGGCCGAAGTCGCAGCACTCACTTCGGGCAGCCGAATTTCTTCCGATACATCTTCGCCATCACAATAAATGAATGGATTGCCATCACGGCGTTCAAGATCGAGTTTTGTTTTATCCAACATTTCGGTGACAGCGTCTTTGTTATTTAAATCAATCCCTTTGCGCATCGCTTTCAATGTTATTGCCCGATACATCGCACCCGTGTCGATATACAAATAACCCATCCTGCGGGCTAGCTCACGCGCCACGGTGCTCTTGCCCACACCAACAGGCCCGTCAATGGCTACAATGGGTTGTTTTCGTTTCATGAGATCGGTTGGCTGCTCCCTGGACTCAATTGATTTAATAGTTCGAAAAATCCGGGAAACGAAGTGGCAATCGGCGATGTCCCCCGTATGGTTGATTTCCCTTCCGCCGCCAACGCCGCTGCCGCCAGCGACATGGCGATGCGATGATCTCCGTGTGATACACATTCCGAACCCTTTAGTGGATTGCCTCCACTCACCACAAAACCATCTTTGGTTTCATCGATCCGCACCCCCATTTTCCCTAATTCTCCAACAATGGTGGCGATACGGTCTGATTCTTTTACGCGCAATTCTTCCGCCCCTTCCACTTTGCACGGCTCCGAAGCAAATGCCGCCGCTACCGCAAAGATGGGAAACTCATCGATCATCCGCACCACCAAATCGCCTGAAACGGTTACTCCCCTTAGAGGTGCATAGCGTACACGAAGATCGGCCACTGGTTCTGTGCCGAACTGGCGTTCATTTTCGACGGTGATATCCGCCCCCATGGTCTGCAATACATCCAAGATCCCCGTCCGGGTTGGATTCATCCCCACCGCTTCCAAGGTGATATCTGAATCTTTTACAATCGAGGCCGCCACTACAAAAAATGCCGCCGATGAAATATCCGCCGGAACATTCACTTCACCGGCCACCAATGATTGGCCGCTTCGGATGGAATGGGTAAATCTCTCGCTGCTTACTTCCACACCAAAGGTTCGCAGCATGCGTTCGGTATGATCCCGCGAAGGGCCGGGCTCATGGATCACCGTTGTCCCTTTCGCATACAACCCGGCAAGCAGTAATGCCGATTTGATCTGTGCGCTGGCAACCGGGGTGGTATATTCAATGGCTTGCAGCTGCCCTCCTTGCACAGAGAGGGGCAGCTGGTTGCCAGAGTCACGCCCAATAAAGGCAGCCCCCATAGCTCGCAGCGGTTCGGTCACCCGGCGCATGGGCCGTTTTCGCAGAGAGAGATCGCCGGTTAATGTGGCGGAAAATTCTTGTCCCGCCAGCAATCCCAACAAAAGACGGGTTCCCGTGCCTGAATTTCCCATATCGATAATGGATTCAGGCTCAGACAACCCTCGGATGCCTTTGCCATGAATTAGCAAAGAACCGTTTCGCTTTTCCGATTCCACCCCCATGTGTTCAAAGGCTTTCAGGGTGCAAAGGCAATCTTCGCTTTCTAAAAAACCTTGTACTTGGGAAGTTCCATCGGCCAAGGCTGCCAGCATTACCGCGCGATGCGAGATTGATTTATCACCGGGCACGCGGACACTGCCGCGCAAC
>CAZEZQ010000965.1:0-2602 GCA_964516245.1 uncultured bacterium
CAAAAAGTCTTTTTTGGAGCGCAGGCGTCCTCGCCTGCAACATCATAGCGCAGGTGTTCTCGCTTGCAACAACATATAGTGCAATTTAGATACCTGCGTTATGATATATTGTGCGTTCATTTTCTGGATCGGACTTTTTGCCAGTTCTTCTTTTAAAGTATAACGTGAAAACGTATATTTGTGCCAATTTTTCATTTGGTTGAGAGAAAATAATTATTGAAGGTTGTGCGAAATGGAATCACAAACACTTGAATTACCCGTTATTCAGCCCAAACAAACGAAGCCTCTACAGTCGGTTTTGATTAAACCCACCGGCCCCGATTGCAACTTGGATTGCACCTATTGCTTCTATTTGGAAAAATCCGCCCTGTATCCCGAGCAAAAGGTTCATCGCATGTCTGTAGAAGTGCTTGAAGAAATGGTCAAGCAGGTGATGCAATCGGGCAGCGCCAATCTCTCCTTTGGCTGGCAGGGCGGTGAGCCCACAATGATGGGGCTCGATTTTTTCCGTAAGGCGGTTGAATTTCAGCAGCAATACGGGCGACCGGGCCAAACTGTGGGCAATGGCTTGCAAACCAACGGTATTTTGATCGATGATGAATGGTGCGAGTTCCTTCGGGAGTATAATTTTTTGATCGGGCTTTCGCTCGATGGCCCCCAGCATGTGCATGATAAGTATCGATTTACGGTTGGTGGACGTCCCTCCTGGCACCGGGTGGTTGATACCGCCAAACGCTTTATGGATACCGGCGTGGCGGCCAATGCCCTGGTGGTGGTGAACGATTATTCCTGCCAGTTTCCCGAAGAAATTTATGAATTTCATAAAGAGCAGGGCTTTGAGTTTATGCAATTTATCCCCTGTGTCGAACGCGACCCGGTTGACTCTACTAAAGCCGCCCCCTTCTCGGTTACCGCCCAGCAGTATGGTGAGTTTCTCTGCCGGGTGTTCGATTGCTGGAAGAAGGATTTTAAGGACGGATTCCCCACCACATCGGTGCGGTACTTCGATTCAGTATTTCACACGTATGTTGGAGTAGCCCCACCCGAATGCACCTTGCTGGAAGAATGCGGCTGCTATGTGGTGGTTGAGCATAATGGGGATATCTATTCGTGTGACTTTTTTGTCGAGCCAGATTGGAAACTGGGCAATTGCATGGAAGGCAGCATTGTCGAGATGTTGAACTCTCCACGGCAGAAAGAGTTTGGCTGCTGGAAGTCAGATATGCCCTCTGAATGCTATGAATGCGAATGGCTGCACCATTGCTATGGCGGCTGCACCAAAGACCGGCTACGCGACCCGGCCGACAATGGTTCGAACCATTTTTGCGAATCGTACAAAATGTTCTTCAGCCATGCGAATGACGATTTGCAGCGGCTGGCGGATGAATGGATGCAGCGGCAAGAAGAAGAACAACGCGCCGCCCAGCGCCGAATGCAAGAACTGGTTGAAGCAAGACAACAAGAACAAGCCAAAGTTCAAGTGGGCCGAAACGAACCCTGCCCTTGCGGCAGCGGCAAGAAATTCAAAAAATGTTGCGGCATGACGTAATTATTTTGTTTCACCGTAAAATTCTATAACGATCACAAGAGGCATTGTTCATTACAATGCCTCTTGTTTTATATTTTGAAATGACGATTCCACAAAAAGTCTTTTTTGGAGCGCAGGTCATAGATGTGCCTTGGTGGGCGTCCTCCCCTGCAACAACATACAGTGCAAATTGGATGTCTGCTTTGCTATATATTGTGTGGTTGTTTTCTGGATCAGACTTTTTGCCGGAACTTCTTGAAATGTTGAATATACTTTTCAATTCCCAGTTAATACTTTACCCACCCCTACCGATATTAATTTAAGTGATGCGTTGAAATAACTCCAATAGGAAGGGTATTGTGGGCAGCCAGTTAATTTTTCGAAAAAAATTGAATGAATTGGTGAATACGGCCGTTAATCCGCCAAAACCGAATGAAGCGGAATTAATATTGGAGCGCATTCTCTCGGGTGCGGCTGAAGAAGGGATCGAAGTGACCCTTTTGCTGTTTCAGATCAACAATCTCGAAGATATGCAATTTCTTTACAACAAACGATTGACTCGCAAGCTGATTTCGGGCTTGATTGCCGTTCTGTTGGAACAAACCCCGGAAGGGGTGTATGTGGATTGCATAGGCTATAACGAATTTTTGCTGATTATGCCGAATGTGAGCCTGGACCGGGGCCGTGAGGCCGGCAATGAGATTTGCCGCCGCTTTCGTGGGGTGGCCGATACAGTATTGCAAGACAAAGATGTGGATGTCACTTTGCTTGGCAGTGTGGTGAATTTCCCTCTCGATTCTTCTGAACTCTCGGTCTTATTCGGCTTGATGCGCTGCGCCTTATTTGAGGCCAAGCACCCCGACAAAAAGAGTGAACTGAAGGTATTGCAGTCTCACGAAAACGAATTGGTTACCAAAGTATCATCCAACCAACTGATCCAACTCGAATCTCTCTCCAAAAACCAAGGCGTCGATATGAGCCAACTTGTCAACGAGGCCATCACACAACTAATTAATGGCAAGAGTTAGAACTGACAATCCGGCAAAAAGTCTTTTTTGGAGCGCAGGCGTCCTC
>CAZEZQ010000966.1:0-2595 GCA_964516245.1 uncultured bacterium
CGGGAGCACGCCAAGGCGCATTTTCAACCTCGCCCTCCTTTATGGCAACGGGTCGGTATGTTTTTTTTTCTCATGGTTCGAGTATGGCGCTGTCTAGTTTGGTGAATACGTGTGATTTCACTTCGTTCCGGTTCATTGCGTTGATGATGGTGCGATCGTTTACATCGACCACAAATGCATTGCCGTTCAGCATGATCAGGGCTTCGCGGGCGCCTTTGGTTTCGGCTTTGTTGATGGCCTTATCCAATTTCACCAAATCATCCACATTGAGTGTAATGCCCCGGGACTGCATCTGTTCTTTCGCTTGTTTAGAAAACTCGATTTCCACATCCGGTGGAAGCATGGCTTTCTGTAACATTTGGTTAAAAGAACTCCCGTCTTTGGCGCGGGGCACCATGCCCACCTTGGGAGCCTGAAGGTAGTCTGTAATGCTGGGAGGCGAATAGGACCCTGGTGGGGGGATATTGATAGTGGCGCTCATGATTTATTTTCCTTTATCAAAGACTGCATTCACAGTAGACATTTCAACCGGCTGTCCGTTCACGATCAGTACGGGTGAGTTTTGCTGCAAATTGACCCCTTCGACAGTGCCCCGCATAAATACGGGATCTGATACTTCTTCGCCGTTTTCGTTGAGGCGGCTGCCGACTTTGATGTTGTAGATTCCAGCGGGGAGTTGGCCTTGATCGGTGGATCCATCAAATACATAGGTGCTTTGCCCGGGAGGGAGTAGTTCGGTGGCTACCACTTTGCCGCTATCTGTGGTGATTTGTATCGGAGTCCCGTTGTTTTTCGCCTGGAAATCGAAATGAATTTTCTGGCCGGGTTGGAAAAGAAAACGGTCTTGGGCCACGCTAACGCTTTTACCGATCAGGGAAAGCGCCTGAGAGGCGCCCGACTGGTTTTGGCCTTCAATCATTTTTTCCAGCAATTTGGTTTGCTGGGTTTCTTGTTCGAGCGAACTGAAGGTTGCCAGCTCGGCCACGAATTCCTGGTTTTCCGTCGGGTTAAGGGGATCCTGATGCTGGAGTTGAGCGATTAACAGTTTCAAAAAATCATCCCGGCTAACATCCTGTTGGCCTGCGACTTGGGAGAGAGCCTCTTGGGCTTGCGTTCCACTAATTGCACTGGGCGTAATCATGGCGTTTATCCTTCGTATTCTTCAAATTACCGGAAGTAAAAATTCATGGCGGCTAGTTGTTCTTTCCAACGGAACCAGCCGCGTTGTTGTGAATCTCGGTCTTTCTCTTGTTGAGAATCTTGTTTGTCTTGATGGTCTTTGTATTGTTTGGATCGATCTTGAGATTGTTCTTTGGATGGATCCTGTTGTTTATAATCGTGCGTGTCTTTTGAGATCACGACTTTTTCCATTTTGAGGCCGGCGTCTTCGAAGGCGCTTTTCAATGTGTGGATGCCCCGTTCCATCATAATGCGGGTGTTTTCTTTTTCTGTCCGAATGTAAGCTGTCATTTCACCCGCTTGCATGTTCAGTTGAATGAAGACTTTGCCCAGCATCTCGGGTTTGAGCTGCAGCGTGACCTGGCTGCGGTCTGAATTCAGCGCCCCCTTCACACTATTGGCAATTTGTTGAGAGGCGGTTTGTTGAATTTTTTGGATTTGTTCGGCATACTGTTTGGCCATGCTAGCGGCTTGTGGTTCGGATGCGTTATGAGCGCCATTCGCTGCGTTTGGAGAAGCATTGGAAGCCGATTGAGAGTTGCCCGTCATCGAAGATTTGGATGTATTTTGTGATGGGTCTACTTCGGGTTTCGACTGAGGGGCTGTTGGAGTGGTTTGTGCTTTGGGGGCCTCTGGATTTTTCTCGTTCATGCCGCTGATTACGGTACGGCTCATTTGTGATTTGATGTGCTCGTAAACCATACGCTGAGAATCGTTCTGGGATTGATTGTTATTTTGCTGTTCTTTGAAATTTTTGTTATTGGAACCGCCAAATTCTTTGATTTGTTTTTCTACTTTTTGCTCTTCGGTTTTTAATGCTTCGGCTTTCTGAATTTTGATATGTTTTTCTTCCACTTCTGGATTTTGATGCAGGCTTCGTAGTACGTGCAATCCGTTTTCAGAAATGGTTGGCGATTTTTCTGGTTTTAGTGATTCTTGATGTGAGAATTGAAATTGGGATTTTTGATTGTTTGGTTTGTTTGGTTTGTGGAAGTGATTTTGATCGGAGTGGGTTTCATTTGTAGTTTTTGGGTTGAATTTTCCCTTTTCTACAGCTGCCAATTGTTGAGCGTTTTTCTCTCCGTTTTCGATATGTTTTTCGGTTTGAACCAATTTGGGGGATTGCAAATTGGATTCTTCGTTGGTTTTAGAGGATTTGACGTTGATCCTTATTACATCTTGTTTGGGAGAATCGGTGGTTTGAGAAAACTTTTGCAATTTTTGATGAAGGTCTTCATTTTCTTTTCCAACGAGCACTAGAACTGGTTTCTTGACTTGCTCTTGTAGTTCTTTCGGCAATTCATCTGAATTTAATTTGATTTCAACATTTTTGCTATTATCGGTGGATGCTGTTTTTGTATGTGGAAAGATTTGTTTTGCGTCTGCCTTGGAATTCTCTTTCCATGGTGTGTTGAC
>CAZEZQ010000967.1:0-688 GCA_964516245.1 uncultured bacterium
CGAGGAGACGATGCGCCGCGAGGGGCTGCTCAACTTCTCGTGCCAGGTGCGCGCCGGCATCCGGCGGCCGATGATCGTGCGCCACGGCTACCGCAACGTGCACACGCTCGGCCAGCTCCTGCGCTCGATCCGCGAGCGCGACCTGTACGACTTCAACCGGCACCTGAGCACGCTGGTGCCCGTGGTCGGTGGCCTCGCCGTGGCGTCGTACCTCGCCCTGTCGGCGCGGTCGCGGCGGTGGACCTGGCTCGTGATGTTCATGGCATTTATTTATGTTGATCGCCCGCGTTTCCCACGCCGGTGAAGCCTTCAATGCGGTAGCCTTTGTTGTTTTGGAGGATCGCTTTTGCGTAGTTTTTGATGAGTCCATCGCTATCTTTTGGGTTGATATTGTTTTGCGCTACATTGTTCTCAGCGGGGTCTCCGGCGATGTGAATGATTGGAGTTTCGTTGTCTTCGATGGTCACATTTCTGCAAAAATAATCACCGCTATTGCGATTGGCGACCACAAAGATACGGGAAGAAATTTCATTGCCTTTCACCAGCAAGCCATCAATGCCGCCGGTTTTGTAAATGCTGATATAAGTATTGCCTTTGTTATCCACAATCCGGCTGTCTTTTACAATGCTATTGACATGGTCTTCGTGCATCAGGCCTTCGCCGTCATTGATGCGGTAGTTGCCATCCG
>CAZEZQ010000967.1:698-2589 GCA_964516245.1 uncultured bacterium
CCGCAATGTTGCTGTAGACCTCATAATCGTTGCCTTCGACGGTGTAACGCCAGCCGCGCATTTCGACTGCGCGGTTGCCGTTGGTGGATGAGCCGCTGGAGTATTTTTCACCAGTGACCGTATAGCGCCGGATATTGGGCGCAAATCGAACAACATTGTATCCACAATAGGTTCCATCGCCGGTGAATTGGATGGCATAGCCGCCGGTGGAGAAAATGAAATTATCGCGAATGTTGATCCCTGTGCGAAATCCATATGGATGGGTTTCGGGAGTGCCATCTGGAGGGTTGCCGCCGATCGCGCCAATCGCAAAGCCATTCACCACGATGCCGGGCCGATTGTCGTAATCGAAGGTTATTTTGTCATTGGTGATGATTTCATCCTCCCGGTTTTTGATGCGGTAATTGGGCATGGTGAAGTTATACTCTTGCGAATTGGCCAAGCGGTTGTTGGCAATAAGGGCGTTTTCTTTGGTGAACACATGAATCGCGGCGCGGTGCCGGTGGGTAAAGCGCTGCCAGGCATGCTGCCAGTCTTTGGGCACAGAACCGATGGCCCGCGCAGCCGCCTCTAAGCGGCAGCCATATACAAAGCGGTTGCGTCCCACTTGATGGTTAGACCCTTCGGGGAAATAAATGGCGCCGAAATGAATAGAAACATTGGCAATCCCACAGTTGCTATCAGAAGCAGGGTTTTTTACGGTGATCATCTTAAACGCGGTATCGTTGGGTGTGCCGCTGTCTTCAAATGTGGGTTGGTATTGGGGAAAAACAAATTTCGTCTGCGGTGAATATCCATCGTGTATAGCCTTGCCAACCGGTTTTTCTCCACGAATAACGACGCCATCCACCAATTCGATATTCTCATCAATGATATATTCACCCTCAGGAAAATAAACCACTCCACCGCCTTGATTGGCTGCCGCATCGCGGGCTGCTATCCATTTATCGTTCCAATTTTCACCTTCGAATTGAGTGATATTGACGACATTGCCCCAACGGATTGATTGGGTCCATTCCAAATCATACTCAGCGAGGGGATTGCCCGCAGGTAATTTTTGAGCCGTAGTTTGCCCCACTGCAATTATTAGAATTGCCATTATTGTAGTGTAAGTGGTTTTCATAAAAAAACTTCCTTTTTTTTGTTTTGGCTTTAGTCTAATGGGATGAATGATAATTGAGAAGATTTCGAAAGATTGCTGATCTTTCGAAAAGAAATAATGGAGTTGAGAAGCAACTCACTCGCGGCGAGTGGGGGTGCTCCAAAGTAACACTTGATTCCAATCTTTTGGGGAGGCGAAGGTGAATTCACCTATATCGAGTCGGTGAGTTCAGGTGCTTATCACCCCGACTTTCTTGGCCGAAGTAAACGCCCCGCAGGCGGGAAACTCTCGAATCCGACAGACACTCTTACCATTCGCAGCCACGAATGGCGCTTAACGTTTTATACGAATAGCAATGAGGGTGAATTATACGACTTGCAAAAAGACCCCAATGAATTTGAAAACCGGTGGAACAAGCCTGAATATCAAACGATCAAAAGTGAATTGATGGCGAAACTCTTAAACCACGTTGCCGCAACCCGTGACCCGCTGCCATTGCGCACGCGGCCATATTGATTCAATGTCATTAACGTAAAGGGAGGGCGAGGCTCCCGCCGAGCCGGTTGATCGATCTAACGGCTCATTCGCCGCGGCGAATTCGCCCTCCCTATTCAATATAACGATAATTAAAAGTTATCGACAGTTTTAACGAAACTGGTATTTACTTGTCAATTACTCTAATACTTGTACGGTCGAAATAAATTCCAATTACGCACAAATCATATCGGTTGAAATCATTTCTCGTTTGCTGGGGCCTAAGCGTTGTTTGGAGCCCATTACCTTTAGCAC
>CAZEZQ010000968.1:0-2585 GCA_964516245.1 uncultured bacterium
GCCCTCTGAATCTTGTCCATACGTAACCATTTAGCCATCTGAAAGCATTTTTATGTCACTATTTACAGGGCTAGGGTTTTTGTGTTTCTTTTTTCCAGGGGCGATTGCCCCTGGCTATCATATAGCGCGCCCGTTGGGGCCGGAAATTTTTTTTATTCGGCTAAATGGATACGTCCATACAACCCTGTTTGACATTATTTTTACAAAAATATTTGAAATAATGCCTCATGCAATTCGTATAATTAGTAAACAGCTCTTAGGAGGGCATACAAATGGCACTTTCCTTTCATTCTTATTTGCCTGTTTTCGGCATGTTTGATTTAGGTTTTATTGAAATATTATTGCTTTTTGGCCTATTTGGATTTCTACCCCTTTATTATGTGGTCAAACGTGATAAGAAAAAGTTGGCCAATAAGAAACCAGAAGAATCGTAAGCAATGCAATGGTAGCGCTCAATTTATACATTCAAATTGTCAAACGTTCGTGTGGCTACTCTTTTGACATAATCATAATTATCTTTGCGCGCTTTTTGGATGGCGTCCAAGGCTGGCTTGGCGGCATCGCCCATGTACTCCAACCCCATCGCGGCGTAATGGCGCACCACTTCGTTTTTGGCGGATCCCATTTCTTTGACCAAGACGGGTCGAGCCTTATCCGGGTCGCCCAATTCGCTGACTGCCCAGGCTGCTGCCACACGCACCATCGATGAATCATCACTCATTGTAGAGATAAGTTCCGGCTTTGCTTGCTTGGCTTTATTGCCTAATTTGGCGAATTCCATCGCTGCTTGAAAACGGATAGTGGGCCGATCATCGAGCAGAGCGTTTTTCAACAAGGGGATGGCATCGCTGCCGTATTGCTCTTGCCCCCAGATTTCACGTAAATCTTTGGCCAATTTTTGATTTTTGGGGTATTGCAACACGGCGTAAAAACTTTTGTAGTCTTTCGCCAGTTCGACCAGGCACGGTTCAGGGAACTGGCCCAAATCTTTGGTTTCATCTTCCCATAGAATCAACATGGCCCGCAACTCTTGCAAGGCCGATAAATGTTCAGATGAGTCGGCCAGATTGTTCAGTTCATAAGGATCATTTTGTAGATCATATAACTCTTCGGGAGGCCGTTGGGGCAAGAAGGGTTTGTCTTGCACATCATTAAGTTCGCCTTCGGCATACAGTTTTCGCATGGTTTTCATAATCTGTTTGCCGTTTTTGTAGCGGTTGGGCTGGGTATGCGAACGGTTGGGGAAGTAGTTGCGGATGTATTTGTAACGCTCGGTGCGCAGCCCGCGAATGCGGTCGACAGTTTCGTCACAGCGGTCACGGGCCGAAACCACAAACTCACGAGGATTTAAAGCCTGGGCAAACAAATCCAATCCTTGTATATGGCCTGGGATATCGATGCCCGCGGCATTCATCGATGTGGTGGGGATATCGATGTGTTCCACCAAATAATTCACCTGTTCGCCTTGCGGGATGCCCGGCCCTTTTACGATTAGTGGGACATGCATACCGCCCTCATAAGCATATTGCTTGTCGCGAATGTGGCTGATGCCGTGATCGGTCCAGAAGAAAATGATGGTGTTTTCCAATTCGCCATCTTTTTCCAGTTCATCCAAAATAATGCCGACTTCTTCATCTACATGTAGAACCGAGTTGAGATAATTGGCCCAATCTTCGCGCAAGACCGGGTGATCGGGGTAATAGGGGGGCAAATTGACATCTTTGGGATCGACCGGATTTTTCACTTTGGCGCCGCGGTTCTTGCCGCCGCGCAGTTGAAACTGGGCGAAGAAGGGTTGGCCTTCTTTGCGTCCCCGCCAATCATGGCCGTCATAGACATCCGGATTAAACTCGAAGTTGTAATCGGTTTTCCCCCGATTAGTGGGTTTGTCGGGATTGGTGGAAAGCATACCTCCATTAGAAGTATAATATCCCGCTTGCTGGAAGTATTCGGGGATCGTTTTGATGTGATCCGGCAGATGAATCTTCACCTCATGGCGGCTGGAGCGGTGATTGTGGGTTCCCGTACTGGTTTGATACATCCCAGTTACCATCGCAGAGCGGCTGGGCGAACACACCGGGCAGGTTACGTACGCATTGTTGAATTGAGTGCCTTCACGCGCCAGCCGGTCAATGTTTGGCGTCTTGATGGTGGTTTCACCATAGCAGCTCATATGCGCGGACATATCTTCCACGCATATCCACACAATATTTGGGCGTTTGCCTTGTTCTTGCGAAAAGGCACTGCTGCCCAATGCCAAGGTTGAAGCGCCCAGGCCAGTATATTTTACGAAGTCCCGCCGGTTGATTGATTGATTCATAAATGTCTCCCAAAAGTTTTTGCAATCATGATAATAAAATTTTTAGACATACGATATGGGACCTTGAGGTTTATATTCAATTTTCCTCATGAATTCGTAAAATCTATAAAACCAATGGGTTAATATTGGATCAAAATTTTTAATAAATTTGTGTTGACATAATACTCAACGTTGAGTAAAATATCAACCATGGACACATTCGGAAAAATATTTAGAGATAAGCGAAGAGAATCAGGCTTAAGCCAACGCCAACTTGCGGAATTGG
>CAZEZQ010000969.1:0-2585 GCA_964516245.1 uncultured bacterium
CAAAACCTCTCACCTCCTAGTCAGGGTGTTGCAGACGTTTCCACTCTCTTCTCTACGGGTGGAAGAAAATCATTTGTTGTATACTTGCGGTTCTATTGTACCCCCTCTCGTATCAATGGTTTTTTTGTATCAATGATTTTTTCCCTTCTCTTTCTTCCCCTACGGCTCAGGGTTCAAGCGCCTATTTGAAAGGATTGAACTATGAGTGAAATAACACAAGTATCAAAAGAAATTTACGGAAAAACATGGACGCTCGAGACCGGCCGTCTGGCCAAACAAGCCGATGGCGCCGTGACCGCCCGGGTAGGTGACACCATTGTTTTCGCTTCTGTATGTATGTCAGACAAACCGCGCGAAGGGATCGATTTTTTGCCTTTGGTGGTTGATTACCGGGAAAGCCGTTACGCAGCGGGAAAATTTCCCGGTGGGTTTTTCAAACGCGAGGCGAGACCCTCAGACCGTGAAACGCTGACCTCCCGCTTGATCGACCGGCCCATTCGCCCGCTGTTTCCTGATGGAATGAAAAACGAAGTTCAAGTGATTTTGAATGTGATTTCGTTTGACGATGAAAACGAAGCCGATATTTGCGGGATGACAGCCGCCTTTGCGGCGCTTCAAATTTCGGATATTCCGTTCAATGGTCCGCTCGGCGCTGTCCGAATCGGCCGTGTGAACGATCAGTTGATTGTGAATCCTTCGTTAAGCGAGATCGAAGAGAGCACACTCAATTTGACGATATGCGGGACCTCAAACGCTGTCAATATGGTTGAAGGCGGGGCCTATGAAGAGCCCGAAGATGTCGTGCTGCAAGCCCTGGAGCTGGCTCAAAATGTGTTCGGCGAAGTGGGCGAGATGATCAATGAATTGCAGCAAAAATGCGGCAAACCCAAACGCGAAGTTCCAATAGAAACGGTTAACGAAGAATTGGCGGGCCGCGTGCGTGAATTGGCCTATGGCCGTTTTGCTGAGATCAATGTCATTGCAGACAAACACGAACGGCAGCAGGCAGTGGATGCGCTTTGTGAAGAAGTGACTCAAATGATTCTTCAAGAAAAAGAAGAAGCCTACAAAGCCAAGGTGGATAGCGGTGAAATTGCGGCCAATGATTTTAACGCCTTTTTGGATCACAAAGACAATCTGAAAAAAACGGAAAATGAAATCGGTGCGATCTACCACGATTTGGAAAAAGAAATCGTGCGCAAACGAATTCTCTTCGACCGTCAACGAAGCGATGGCCGCAAATTCGACGAAATTCGTCCAGTGTCTTGTGAAATCGGTGTGATCCCCCGTACTCATGGCTCCGCGTTGTTTACCCGCGGCCAAACCCAGGCATTGGTGGTTAGCACCTTAGGCACCATTTCGGATGAACAAAAAGTGGATGGATTGAGTGATGAGTTCTACAAACGCTTTATCCTTCATTACAACTTCCCCCCGTATTGCGTTGGCGAAGTGCGTCCTCTGCGGGGTCCGGGCCGGCGTGAAATCGGCCACGGCGCATTGGCCGAGCGCGCCTTGGACCCAATGCTCCCCTCCCATGATGATTTCCCATACACGGTTCGTGTGGTATCGGAAATTATGGAATCAAACGGTTCCTCATCGATGGCCAGTGTTTGCGGTGGTTCGCTCTCGCTTATGGATGCCGGCATCCCAGTAAAAGACGCCGTCGCCGGTATCGCGATGGGCCTGGTGAAAGAAGGCGATCAATACGCGGTCTTAACCGACATTCAAGGTTTGGAAGATCACTTGGGAGATATGGACTTCAAAGTGACGGGTACGGGGAAAGGGATAACGGCTTTTCAAATGGATCTGAAAATTGAGGGAGTGACCAGCCAAATCATGAGCGAGGCGTTGGAACAAGCTCGAACTGCCCGTTTGTATATTTTGGATGTAATGCAAGACGCCATTGCGAAACCAAAAGAAGAACTCAGTCCGTTCGCTCCACGCATTGCCATGATGAGTATCCCGATTGATAAAATTCGGGATGTGATCGGGCCGGGCGGCAAGATGATTCGCCAAATTATCGCTGAAACCGGCGCCAAGATCGACATTGATGATGACGGCAAAGTCATCATCGCTTCCACGGATGAAAAAGCTGCAATCCGGGCCAAGGAATGGATCGAAAGTTTAACTGAAGAAGTCGAAGTGGGCCGAATTTACACTGGAAAAGTGACAAGAATCATGAACTTCGGCGCCTTTGTAGAAGTGCTCCCCGGCCAAGAAGGATTGGTGCACATATCTGAACTCGCCGAAAATCGCGTCAACGAAGTGACTGACATTGTTAGCGAAGGCGATGTCGTCGATGTAAAAGTCACTGAAATCGATGAACTGGGACGCATTAACTTGAGCAAAAAATTGGCGGACCGTGACTTGGGCCGCACCGCTCCCAGTGATTTCCGTGAGCGGAGCGAGCGCAGCGGCGACCGCAAAGGCGGTGGAGGTGGCCGCGGAGGCCGCGGCGGCGGCCGGGACCGTGACAACCGCAGCAAAGCCGGCAGTGGACGCCGGTAATCCTATAATGTCTTGACTAAGAGCACCCCACCCGCCACGGCGGGCTATATCAAGATGAAACAAAAGTGCTTCAATAA
>CAZEZQ010000970.1:0-1596 GCA_964516245.1 uncultured bacterium
TAGATTCACTTGAGCACTTTCAACACCGTATTGAAGAAATCAAAGGCCAAGCAAACCATTAATCATATCGAATCATGAAATAGAATTGTTGCAGATTCATTTAATAAGGGTGATAAAAAACAAAGGAAAACAAAGAACGTTTTCATTTATCATCATTTGTCAACAGTCCGTATGTCAAACAATAGATAAGGGTTTTTATGTCGCGGAGCCGACATGAAAACCCTATTGAATAGATAAATAGAATCAATCATTAAATTCTCATTTCCGTTACTTCTCTAAATTCTGAAACAAAGGGTGAGGATAGATCACATGGTGGTTTTCTGTTACCGAAGCTTCTTTGCTGAGATTGTGGGATTGGGTGCGGCCAAGCTTCGATGATGTGGATTACCTCATGGCCCTTGGGCGGCCAAATAGTCGCTAAGCAAGCGCCGGTGGCAGCTAAAGAACATCTTTTCAGCGCACATGTAGGCCAGCGGTTTTTCCCCGGCGATAGTGAGCAATGTATCCACCGCGTTTTCAAATGCTTCCGTTTGCATGTAATCGGCGTAATGGCGAAAGCCCTCCACTTGTAAAGCTGTATTGGGTGATTCTTCACGTGTTTGATAGCTCTCACGCCGGCCACCCAGGTCTTCGAACCAATGATACTCAATTCCATATGGTTTTAATTCGCGTTGCAAGTTCCCTTGGTTGAAATGGGGGAACTTGCGCGAACTTGGAAAACGGCGGATGTCGGCCAGCGCCTGGATGCCATGTTCTTTCAGCAACGATAGAAGCTCTTCAAAACTGCGATTGGAATGGCCGATCGTGTATAACTTGATTTTATCGTTGAGGTTCTTGTATGTCATGATTTGGGCTTAAAGATCAGGAAATACTGATAGGGCAGAAAATTTTCTTCGCGAACCAGTTGCCAACCTGCTTCTTTCATTTCTTTGAGCACCAGCGATTTGGGTTTGGTATGGCCAGGACCGGGACCGACTTTTTGCTTTTTGTTTTTCCAATCGACCACCACTACCTGACCGCCGGGTTTGAGCAATGATTTCAAATGTGTGTAATATTCCACTCGGTTCTCCAAATGATGATTGGTGTTGCAGAAGAAAATATGATCCACGCTGTTAGGGGGCAGCATAGGGCGGTCTGTAGCGGCATAAACTGTAACTAGGTTTGTTATATTTTCCTTCTTGGCTTGTTCTTGTAAATAGTCCATCAAATTGGTGGCCAGGTCGCAGCAATAAACGACGCCGTTTTCACCTACGGTATGCGCGAATGGGCGGGAAAAATAGCCGGACCCTCCACCGATATCGGCAATGGAATCTCCCTCTTTCAGGCCGATGGCTTCGATCACTTTGCCCGGCATTTGCCAATCATCGCGGCCTTCTTGTTCGAACATTTCTGGGTTGTAGCGGTCGTTTTGAACATGGGCGTAGTTGGCTATCAATAGAGTAAAGAGGGTCAATAAGAAGTTGTGAAACAATGATTTTGAAATTGAGTGATTCATATAGGTCTCCTGAGAATGTATGAATGACGGAACACGTAACTTGAAACAACAAATTCAATTTTCGCTTATCTTTTTAAAAATAAGAAGGGGCGGCAATGCCG
>CAZEZQ010000970.1:1606-2572 GCA_964516245.1 uncultured bacterium
ATAAGAAGATGTGAAACAATAATTTTGAAATTGGGTAATTCATATTAATCTCCTGAAATTATTTGGATTGACGGTTTTCATAACTTGAAATAACAAATTCAATTTTCGCTTATCTTTTTAAAAATAAGAAGGGGCGGCAATGCCGCCCCTTTCACAATTCAATCCAGTTCGTTCTCCGTTTATAAATAAAACTTAGAATGAGTAAATGACTTCAAGAGCAATGGTGTCTTGGCTGTCTTCAAAACTACTAGATCCTTCTTCATCAAAGAAAACGTCATCATCTGCGTCATCATGACGGTATTCGAGACGGCTTTGCAGATTGTCGGTTAAGTTGTAGCCCAAGGTTGCTGTGATTTCCCAAACTTCAATACTATCACTGCCTGCTGTTACAGCGGGGTTAACAATTGGGAAACGTGTTGCATCAGAATCATCAAAGAATTCACCACGAAGCGCGACATAGGCTTGATCGTTAACATCGTAACGAATATACCCGGCAACGCCCCACCATTCGGCATCATCGCCAGCAAGATCACCATCTTCTTCTTGAGCCCAATCAAAGTTGGCGCCCAAAGTAACTTGTTCCATATTGAAATCGGCCAGATTGTAGGTGGCAACAAAGTCATATAACAACGTACCATCACTTGAATTTTGTATCGTACGATCAAGACTTGTTGTAGTAAAATCAATATGGTTTTCAGGTCCATAAGCCACACTGTTGCCGATAAAGAGGGTTTCCATCGGTGTCCACCAAACGGCACCATGGAAGGTTTTTGCATCGTTATCATCTTCTACATTATCCCAACCTTGGGTTACGCCACCGCTGACTTCCCACTGGTCATTGATTGGGTAGCTGGCGCGGATACCGGTGTGAGTGAATGGAATAGCAAAACCAAACAGGAAGGAACGGCTGAAGTTATCGTTGGCAGGGGATTCGATGACTTCGTAACCATGCCATGTGGCGAAACG
>CAZEZQ010000971.1:0-2569 GCA_964516245.1 uncultured bacterium
TTTTCTAAAAAACCAAGTGTATCATCTCTCAAGAAGATTTTACTCTATTTCTTCATTCCCATGCAATGAAAATCGATGCGAGTTGCTTCCATTATTTGAATTACTCGTTTCAACAGATTAATGTACAAATGTTTACGGACAAAATCGTCTCTACACACTGCTATTTCTTACGGTTAATTTTTGCTACTTTTACTCACTTTCCTGAGCCCGTGCAATGTCATATTCAAGCCAAGTAAATGTGGTAAGGGGGAACTCTTGAGGGTTGAGTTCCAAATTGTGAACATACTTCTGCTGCAAGCGGTAGCGGGTGGAATAGAAAAGGAAAAGCCAGGGGGCGTCTTCCATTGCGATTTGTTCGGCCTGTTGATACAATTCCATCCGCTTTTCTTCATCAGTCGTGCGGATGGCTTCTTCAAATAAGCGGTCAAACTCAGGGTTGTCATAAAACGAATAATTGCTGCCTTCCGGCGCAAAGTTTCGGCTCCACATTAACTGCAAAAAGTTTTCTGGATCGGGGTAATCGGCGATCCATCCCAAACGGAAAAAAGGCGTTTTCCCTTCATCCAGATTGTTGAGATGCTGGCTCCATTCAATGATTTTCAATTCCACTTGGATGCCCGCTTTGTCCAATTGTCCTTGAATGGCTTCGGCCAAGTTTTCATTGCTGGTACCGCCGCTGTTTAGGTGCAATATTAGCGGGGGCAAGCCTTCACCGTTGGGATAGCCCGCTTCGGCGAGCAGAGATTTGGCTTTTTCCAAATCGTAATCATACCCTTTCACCTTACTCTCATAGCCCGGCATGTTGTGGGGTACAATCCCACGAGCCGGAACCCCGCGTCCGTTCAACACATATCTAATAAAAGATTCACGGTCAATGGCGTAATTAAGCGCTTGGCGCAGGGTTTTGTTGCCTTTGAAGGGTTCTTTGTTCAGGTTGAATCCGTAATATTGGGTCACAAAAAGGTCTTGTTTCTGTAGACGATATTTTTGGTAGGCTTCGCGCAGATTGTTTTCTTTGTCAAACACACGCGACCACAGGTCTTCGTGAATGCTGGTAATTGAATCCAACCCGCCGGTTTCCAATTCGAAAAACTCGGTTTTGTAATCAGGCAGTAAGGTAAAACGGATGCCATCGAGATAGGGCAGCTGGGTTCCGTCGTCATCTTTCCTCCAGTAGTGGGGATTGCGCTTGAGCACAATTTCCTGACTGGGTTTCCAGTGCACGAATTGATAAGGACCGGTACCGACTGGATTTTGGAAGAAATCGTTGCCATAGTGCTGCACAGCTTCAGGCGGATGAATAAACGTGAAGGTCATGGCGACACGGTAAATAAACGGGCCGAACGGTTCATTTAACGTGATTTCAAAGGTTTTGTCATCCACCACTTTGAATCCGGATACACTGTTGGCATCGCCGTTGTTAAAGGCTTTGGCTCCCTCTACGGTTTCGAGAAAGATCCATGCGCCGGTCGATAGCGCTTTGGGATCAAGCACGCGTGTCAGTGAATATTTCACATCTTCGGCAGTAAGTTCACGTCCTTGGCCGCCGGGAAAACAGGGGTCATCATGAAAACGAACACCGTCCTGTAAATGGAAGGTATACACCCGGCCATCGTCTGAGACTTCATACGATTTCGCCAGACCGGGATGCAGATTGAGATCGTTGTCAAATTCCATCAGTGCGTCGTAAATCTGCTTGGTGATGTTATGTGATACTGATTCGCCGGTGCGAACCGGATCAAGGCTGCGCGGATCGGCGGCTTCATTAATGCGTAATACGCCACCCAGTTTGATGCCCGATGGCGTAGTCTCGCCTACGCGGGTCGCGGGAATTTGGTTCATTTTCAATACCGGCCGAGCTTCGCGAGAACCCCCGCCGCAACCTGCAATCCAAATGAGTGCAAGAATGAGTGTAATGGTTTGAAATGTGTTTTTCATTGGTAAACCCCGTTTTGCGTTTTTGTGATTTTATTCGGATATAAAAATTTTTAAATTGCAGATAGAGAAGTTTTTATGGGTGGAGTGATAATATCAAACTGCATACAGGATAGACACGCAGGATTACCTCTCGAGAATGTAGAAGTAATCCTTGCGTGATTGCCCTATACAGAATGTTTAACCAATGATGATTTTTGATAGACTCAAATCCATTCTCTGAATCAGTTCTCTCCCCCGCTGCCGCGCTGCACAATATCGCCAATGCTATTGAGGCCGTTGCTGGGGTCGAAAGGCACACCTCGGTTGGATGTATTAAACGAATTGTCTTCGAAGCCGTAGTCGCCGTCGGGGCCAGCGCCGTACATCAGAAATTCACCTGTATTGATTGGCCTGAACCCGTGTTCTTTGGCGTTTTCCGGGAAAAACGCCTGCAGGCCATGATCAAGTCCGGGGTCTTCTGGATCGTTGTCGAAATAGCGGTATGAGGTTACGGCAGACGATGGATTGGGCGGCATCTCGGTGGGGGCAAAAGGATCCAGTGGGATCGAGGCAATGTAGCTGATGGGAGTGGTTAACGGGCCATAGATACAATGCAGGTTGCGGTAATGAAATTCACAATCACCAACCCCAT
>CAZEZQ010000972.1:0-2565 GCA_964516245.1 uncultured bacterium
ATACTTGTGGGTAAAGATCAGCCCAAGCCTGGGGGAGGCCGGGAGGGGGTTGTAAACTCTGCTCCAACTTCGATCAAACATTCTCAATCTACCTACCCTCTCCCAATCTTGAGAGGGGAATTGACTAAACCCATACCAATTCACTTCTAGAATCCCAATCCAAAACCATTATAGTGAATCGCGACTGCACATCGAACCAAGAGCAGCGGCTTTATGCAAAAATCAAAACACTCTTCTCCAAATGATTCTTACCCTTTGCTTGGGCACATCAGTCTGGCTTTGTTTTCATTTTGTGTATTTTGGATGCTTCGTTCAAATCACATTGCGGGAGACGGCGGGCTGATTGCGCGCATTACCGAAGACCGGCGCTGGTTTGTCAACAACGAAATTTTCGGGCAAGCAATATTGCAACTCGTTTATCGCATGCTGCAACCTTGGCATATCACACCGTTTGAAGTCATGTCACTTGTTTCTTGCTTCGGGGGAGCGCTTGCAGTGTTCCTATTGCTGTACGGTTCGTGGCAGCAGTACCGCTTGCAGCCAATATGGCCCATTGGTTTGTATGCGTCATCTGGATTTCTGATCTACAGCTGCGGGCATACCGAATATTACCCCATGCTCTTGCCTGTGTTGTTTGGGTATGGCTTTTTCGCGTGTTCGTATCTGCAGCAACAAACCAAAATACATATAGTTGCATTGATATTTGTTTTCGCATGCTCGCTGCATTTGGCTTCGTTGCTTGCATTGCCTTCACTGTTGCTTCTGCCTGTACTCACTGAGCGATTGAAAGACTATCGCAGTATTATTCTTGTTTTACTTCTGCTGATCCCCCTGTTCATTATCCGCGATTTCCCTCAATGGACGGGGTACAGCACAGCCAAACTGGGCTCCAGCCGCTCGGTGCTGCACTGGTTTCCCCATTACGGTATGGAATGGCGCTACGCATTCTTCGAATGGGGCCATTTCTTTGATTGGCTCTACGCCTGGGCCAGGAGCTCGTGGATATTTTGGCCGCTAATACTCGTTGGAGTCTATCAAGCGGGAGCAAAAAGCATTCTGCGCAAAGACCGGCTGTTTTTGCTGGTATACACTCTTTGCTTCACAATATGGACCATCTGCTGGCACCCCGATTTGGGCATCGAAGCTGATTGGGATTTGTTCGCGCTGGAAGCCGCACCATGCATGCTATTGCTATTGACCTATCATCCCCATCTCTTGAAGCAATCTTGTATCAAAACAATTGTTACGATCCTCATGATCACATCATGCCTAATCCAATTCTCTCACGTAGTTAACCGAGCCGAGTTGCCGCATGATGGCTACGGCTCGATCACCATTCAAACCGGCCACCCAGATTCACTCCACTTCACCTTAAACGGCCGCGCCAAGCCGCTGCATATCCCTCGGATTCGTGAGGGGGTGTATGTGGGGAAGATTATTGATCAAGGGGAGAGGAGAAGTCAGGGGATGTATATTAATGTGAAAAGGGATAGCAAAGCTGTTATTAAGATGAACAATGCGATTGATCATTAAGTTTTATATATACGCTCACCGTAAATAGCCTCTCGTGACCAGTCCAATCCATTTTCCGAGCGAACATTCATCTTTTTGATTTTGGCCACAAATTGATCGAAACGCGCTTTCCATACTTTGTACGTCAGTTCTTTCGTATGATCTCGAAAAAATTGTTCTTCGAACATCACCAAGTGTCAGATAATGTCTCATATCTCTTGTACCCCTTCCCGTTACCCTTCCCACAAAGACGGCATAGGCACGGCATTGCTTGTTTTCCAAAATCAACCACGTCGTGGGTAAATTTGTACCATTACGTGGGTAAATTTAGAAATTTCGCATTTTCTTCAATGGAGTTATATACAAAGAAAATTCTCTACTCTATGGTTTTAAAAACGCACTTGCGGTTTTCCTGCCACTCCTGCATTCCTGTCTTCCTGGTTCAGACAAAAGGCAGAAGATTGAAACTACACAAGCAAGAATGCCATCCCACTCCCCCACTGTTGGCACTCATGACCATATACATCAACTCACCCTAATCCACATTTTGCATCGCCCCATATTCTTTGAACTTAATAATAAACGTGCTAAACCCAATGCCTGCGATTAGAATGCAGGCAAACACAATCAGGCTTTCGGCCATGCTGGCGGGGGGGTGGTAGGTGAGTAGGGCCATCAGCCCGGTTTCGCTGCGCTGGTGGGGGAAGATGGATTGCAGATAATATTTCACGGTGAAGAGATACGAACTGCCGGGGATGTAGGTGGCAACCACATCCCAAGCCAATACAAGAATACCAATGCCCAGGGCTTTTTTCAGCAGCACACCCACAGTCATCAACACCGCGCCATACACCCCCAGGCCCAAACACAGCACCCATAAATCCTTGATGAAAAAGCCGAAGTCTTCAATAAACATAGTCAGGTCGGGAATGCTGCCCAAAAAGAAGAATGTGCCGCCCAGCGAGAGCACCATAAGCACCGAAGTCGAAAGCCAAAAGGCGATAAACTTTCCCGCCACCAATACAGTGCGCGGCACCGGGCGCAGAAAAAGAT
>CAZEZQ010000973.1:0-2563 GCA_964516245.1 uncultured bacterium
GTGACGGGGATCGCCAGATAAATACAGTCGTATGCTGAATGATCAAGTTTGGTTGCTATTTGATAGGCTTGTTGAGTAAGTTTGCGTGTTTGGATGTAATGAATAGGTAATTCATGAAAACGCTTAATAAACTCGAATCCTTTTTCGACCGTGATTTTTTGATAGTGTGTGTTTTTGTAAACGATACTGAGAAACTCAGAGATCAATAAATCGGGTGCATTAAATTCATATGCAAGTTCGATGAGAGAATCGGCTTCTTCTTTCATAGGTTCTTTAAAGAACCATTTTGCAACCACACTGGCGTCTACAGTTAGAATCACTATTTATCCCTTCATACGGTCCAAATGTGATAAATCGTCTCTTGCTCCTTGTGAATGCGCAACGCGTTCTTCCTCCCGTTGGTCCAGCCACTCCCGGTCTTCTCTGATCATTTGAACGCTGTCGTATTCCGTGTTTTGTGTACTTTCTTTTACCTGTAGGCCGTACTGTTCGGCAAGATTGTTGAGATTGTCGAAGAAATCGGGATCGATTTTCGGTTTTTCAGTGTGTAAACGGATAGTGATTTCATTCATGGTATTGCTCCTGTTTTCAATTTTTCTATTACATTTATATCATAGCACAGGTGGGACAGGGGAGATCTAAAATTCCAATGGTGTAGGTTAGAATTTTGATGGGTAGATACGGCGCTGCTCATCCTACGATTACAATCCTAAATGTTCGTTGGCGTATTTTAGACAGCTGGAGACGTTGTTTTCTTCGATTTGAACTTGTTTTTTGATTGGATGTTTGCTGATTTGAGGCAATGCATCTGCTTCTTTGGCGCGAATGGTGCGCAGGGCGCGGGCCAGGTCGCTTGCGGGTACATTAGGGAAAGTTGCCCAGTATTTTTGGTTTAGGCAGGGCACTTTCAAAGGATCGCGGGTGATCATTTCCAGATTGAAGTGCGCTTGTGGATTGGCTTGGCGTACGATATCCACAGTGTGTTTTAGGGGGATCAATCCTCCACCGTATTTAATATCCGCAAACAGGAATCCCTCTTCATATTCTTGCACTGCCTGGTCTTTGAGATGCACTGTCTTGGTCCAGGGGGCGTAGGCATTGGCGACTTCAATGGGGTCTTCAAGCAGGGCAAAACTGTTGCCGGTGTCAAAGCAGACGCCTACGTATTCGCTATCGATGGATTCAAGAATGGGGAGCAAATCACCAATGCGTTGTTCTTTATGGTTTTCGATGGCTAGATGGATTTTGTATTTTTCCATGATGGGAGCCGCCCGTTCCACTGCTTTTCTGCCCCGGTTGTAGAATTTTTTGAATTCTTGGAGAGTTTCATATTCTTCATAACGGCGGCCGGGAATCATGACGGTACGTAGAACTGTTGCTCCGCATTCTTTGGCGGTTTTCACAACGTTATCAAAGTGATCCAAGTCATTGTTGTCTTTTGGCAGTCCTCCCGCGGCATCGAGGTCCATGCTCCAACGCTCGATTTTTTCACGAATTTGTTTTGTATAAGACTTCTCCCGAACGCCGATGGGGATCTGGATGCCACCCGCGTTGCGGCTGCGAGCGTGTTCTAGAAAGTGGATGGGGTCGAAGAAATTGGGATTGCCTTGAGATTTTTCGTAACGATTTCGGATACCCAGGCAGTAGATGACTAAGCCGAGTTTTTGTGTGGTTGGTTTTGCGTGGGTGGGGTGGTTGGTTGTGAATAAGGGTAAGGTTAATGCACTTGAGATGGTTCGTAGCGCTTGCCGGCGTTTCATGGATTATTCTCCGATAGTGAATTTTAGATAGTAAGTTAAAGCCCGGTTTGAACAGTAATCATACAACAACCCCCTCCTAACCTCCCCCACCTTGGGGGAGGAATAACAGCCACGATTTTTATAGAAGGGCTTTTAGTTCTTTGTCCCAGGGGGGGCGGTAGGGGCGTTCTAGCATTTTGTTGGCTTCGGCATCGTTGGTGATTTCTTCTTTTACCGCGTCCCACTCCAAGCGGCGGCCACCCAGGCGTAATGAGATGTTTGAAAGGTGAATGGCGGCGGCGATGCGGTGGCCGCTTTCCAAATCAGAGTTAGGCTGATTGCGTGATTTGATGGAATCAATAAAGTTACGGGCGTGGAGCTTGAGCATTTTGCGGCCGTTGCCGGAACGGTCGTTGATTTTTTCCGTCCAATATTCGGGGTGATCCTCTTCATGTTCAGGAGGTTGGGGGCCTCCGACCGGGTTTTCATCGCCTAAAGGGAAAACATTATTGGGATGCCGGCGTTTGTCTGGGGTTACGGTATATCCACCCCGGTTAATATAAAGAGAGCCTTTGGTCCCGTAAAAACCCAAGTTGCCATTGTCGCGGCCATTGCAGCATTCACGAATGGTGAAGGTTAAAGTCCAACCGGGATATTCCAGGATTGCTTCTTGGGTGTCGGGTACATCGCAATTGTCATCCAAATAGCGCCGTCCGCCAACGCTATATACGCTAGTTGGGCCGGGGGGATTGAGTATCCAATACACGATATCCAACGAATGGGTCCCCCAGTTGGTGAGTTGGCCGCCGGAGTAATCCCAATAC
>CAZEZQ010000974.1:0-2559 GCA_964516245.1 uncultured bacterium
TAGTGGATTAAACCGGCTCATCAGGAGATTCGCCCTCCCCAATGGATATTGATTTAAAAAATTTCAGATATTTTTGGTTAGGAACTTAGCAGACTATGATGAAAACAATTTTCAGGTATATAGTTGTGCTCTTATTTTTGATGAACGGTTTTGGAGTGTACAACGCTTGTTCACAATATCAGCCGAAATTAAACCGGGTTTCTCCAATTGGGGTTCAGCGAGGGACAGAAACTACGATTACATTGGTGGGTGAACACATATCCAACGCCAGCGAAATCTATATTTCGGGGGAAGGCATTCGGGGGGAAATCAAAGAAGTTTTTTCCAACCAAGCGTCGTTGGAATTCAGTAGTGAGAGCATTTCTGGAGTGATCCCCCATTCGGATACACTAAAGGTTCAGTTGGAATTAGATCATACTGCCTCGTTAGATACACGGCAAATTCGCGTTATGGCGCCAACCGGTGTATCCAACCCGGTTTCTCTTCATATTGGTGATTTGCCGGAGTGGTATGAGAATGAGCCCAATACTACGTTGGACGAGTCCAATCCCATTGAACTCCCCGTAACCATTAATGGGGTTATTAAATCAGAAAATGACCGTGATTTCTTTCATTTTACGGGAAAAAAAGGACAGCGGTTGATTTGTGAGGTAATCGCTTCGCGTATCGGCTCCCCTCTTGATTCGCTCTTGGCGCTGTTTGATCCAAATGGCAAAGAGATTGCACGCAATGATATGTTCGAGCAATTCGATTCATTTTTGGATGTCACGCTGCAAGAAGATGGAATATACCGTTTGTCTATCCAGGATGTGCGATTCAATGGTGGTGGGAATTATTTTTACCGCCTTCGGGTGGGTGAATTGCCCTATCTCGATTCGGTTTTTCCTTTGGGGGGCCGGCGTGGTTCACAAAGACAACTAAAATTGCAAGGGCGTAATTTGAGGGTTTCTGACACTGTCGATTATACCATTCATCATAACGCGCCTTTGGGGATACAGAATTTCAGGCTGACGCTCGATTCGGGCCTTGCCACCAATTCCCTGCCCTTTGAGATTAGCAATGAGCCTGAAATGCTAGAGCGGGAACCCAATAACAAGCAGCAAGACGAGAATGCCATCGATATCCCGCTGGTTATCAATGGACGAATGAACCAAGATCATGACGAAGATGTTTTTTCTTTTCAAGCAAAAAAGAATCAATCATTTATCTTTGAGGTAAAGGCGCAGCGCTTGAAGTCGAAATTGGATTCGCTGCTTATCATCAGCAATTCAAAGGGGGAATCTCTTTTGACTCGCGATGATGCTGTGGGTGGGGATGCGCGAATTCGATTTACTGCGGATGAAGATGGCACGTATTATTTGCGAATAAAAGATTTGTCTCAACGGGGTGGCCAGGCGTTTGGCTATAGGCTGCATGCGAAGACACCTCAACCAAACTTTCAAGTAGGTCTTTCTCCCGAAAATCCCCGTGTTTCCTGTGGTGGGCATACGGCAGTTACACTGAACGTTCAACGTAGGGAAGGATTTCGAGGAGCGGTGCGGTTAGCGTTTGAAGGGCTTCCCCCTTATTTCACTGTGGATCCCCTGTTGATCCCTGACAACCAGGATCAAACTTTGGTAACTGTGAGCGCTCCTCCCGATGCTAAAAATGGGATACACCCTATACGCGTCACGGCTTATGGCGCTGGCCGGGAAAACAGGATAGAGCAGGTGGTTCAACCTAACCCTATTTATCTCACCGTGACGGATCAATCGTATGTGAATTTGCATCCCGTCACCATTAGTTCATCTGTAATTCAGGGGAAGTCTACCGAATTGTATGTCAACGTGGATCAATCAAAAGAACTGACATCCCCCATCCAACTTCGTATTGTGGGATTGCCAAACGGTGTTTCAGCCTCTACGCCACCTCTTGGTGAAGGCCAAACCCATACATCATTTCGGATCAATGCTTCGAATGAGGCTGCACCAGGACTTTTTTCCATCGCCGTCCAAGCCCAGTATCAACACAATAATCAACCGTACGAACAGGTTTCCTGCACGATTCCACTGAGAGTTGAAGAGGCGCCATTTTCATTGGACGTGAATCCAAAGCGGGTGATTGTGCCTTTGGCAGCGAGCAAATCGAATGAATCTGGAAATGGCAGCCGAACCGAAGAAGTGGAGATTACGATTTCAGCTGTGCGGAAAGGACTGTTTACAGAGCCTATACAAATTATCCCCAAAAATGTGGATGAAAAAATTTATATCGAGCAGAAAACCATCAGCAGGGATGAAGATGAAATCACATTGAAATTTTCTGCTAACACTTCTATCCCAGCGGATACTTATCAGATTTTCTTCCAAGGAGAGTCAACGGTCCATTCAAATACGTTTACGCACCGCTCTCCCACTTTGTCGATTAAATTTATAAAAGTGAAATAGTGAATATTAAGAGATAATCTCTCAGAATTGATGAAAGTGTAATATCATCAGCATTCGGGGCAGACATGGTGATTCGGGGCAGACATGGTGATTCGGGGCAGACATGGGGATTCGGGGCAGACATGGGGATTCGGGG
>CAZEZQ010000975.1:0-600 GCA_964516245.1 uncultured bacterium
TCTTCGGCCTGGCCGTACTCGATTCTTTTGTTATCGATATATCGTTTGATGGCCTGAGCCAGAGGGTGGTTTGATTCACTCTCCATCGCTCCCATAACAGCCAGCAAATCTTCTTGGGGAACCTTTTCAGCGGTTACGTCGGTCACTTGGGGCTGCCCCACCGTAAGAGTGCCGGTTTTGTCGAATACAACCACATCGATGGTTTGCGCTTCTTCGAGCGAATGGGCTTCTTTGATAAGAATACCCATCGAGGCGCCTTTGCCAGAGGCCACCATGATGGCTGTCGGCGTCGCCAACCCCAACGCGCAAGGGCAAGCGATGATCAACACCGCCACCGCATTCAAAATGGCCGTTTCCAAAGGAACGAACGTGAACCATACCGAAAAGGTGATCGCAGCCACCACAATAATGGCGGGAACAAAAACAGCGGATACCCGGTCAGCCAGCTTTTGAATGTTGGCTTTGGATTCCTGCGCCCGCCGCACCGATTCGACGATCTGCTGCAGCATGGTGTCCGTGCCCACTTTTTCCGCTTTCATGCGAAACGAACTCTTGATGTTCAATGTGCCGCCGAACACCATTTCCCCAATTTTTTTCTCC
>CAZEZQ010000975.1:610-2553 GCA_964516245.1 uncultured bacterium
GGCATGCTCTCGCCCGTCAGCATCGATTCATCAATCGTGCTTTGACCATCCGCAATCGTCCCATCCACCGGCACCTTCTCTCCGGCGCGTACCGCCAACAGATCGTTGATGCGAACCTGGTCGATTGCCACATCCACCTGCTTGCCGTCGCGTATCACATGGGCGGTTCCCGGCGTAAGGCTGAGCAGCTCTTCCACCGCGCTGGAGGCCCGGTTGCGAGATTTGGTTTCGAGATATTTCCCAATGGTGATAAAGGTGAGTATCATGGCGGCCCCATCGAAGTACAAATGCCCCAATTGGCCAACCCAAGCAGCCAGGCTATAGGCGTAAGCGGTGGTAGAGCCCAGCACAATAAGAGTATCCATGGTTGTGCTGAGGTGCCGCGCCGATTTCCAAGTGGCTTGATAATAGGGGGCGCCGACATAGATCTGCACGATGGTGGCCAGTATGAAAATCACTGCGTTCGAACCGGGAAAACTCACCCACATGCTCAAAACCATAATAGGAATGCTGCACAAAAGCCCAATCCACATTCGCCTGAACCATCCACGCTGGTGGGCTTCTTTTTGCGCGCGCTCCCGCTCGGTAGTTTCTTTCGTTATTGGCTGAGCTTCGTATCCCGCGCGTTTCACGGCTTCGACCACATCATCCGGATTGAGCGAATCCGAATACACCGTGGCCCGTTCTGAAGCCAAATTCACCCGCGCCTGGCTCACATTGGGGACATTCTGTATGGCTTTTTCTACCCGATTCACGCATGAAGCGCATGTCATCCCTTCAATAGCGAAGGTGTAAGGATATTCACCATTGGAAGTGGCTGTATGCGGTTTCGCATCGGTGTGAGACTGGCTGGAAGATGGCGCAGAGGTAGGAGAATCTAATTTTTTTTTACAGGAGTGTAATTTTTGGCTCGAACGGCTTCGAACAACTTTTCTTCATCGGCCGGGCCATCGGCAAACTCCACCCGGGCGGTTTTGTTGTCTAAATCCACTTGGGCCGATTGCACACCGTCTACCTCTTGCAACGCTTCAGTGACGGTTTTTGCGCAATGTTCGCAACTCATTCCTTCCACGGTAAATTCGGTCTGAGCCATGATTTTCCTCATAAAAAGCAGCGAATTTAAGATGTTTTCAAAATCATATTCGCATTTGTGATGCAGGCCTCCTGCCTGCAAGCCGCACTATCCGAATACAATCTTGAGACATCGTATAAGTATAGAGTACACGTTTTTATATGGATTTAAACCAAAGAAGCAGGATCCGCATTCGCAGGCCTGCTCCTTTCTTGATTGGCTCAATTGCATTTGGAATAGAGTTTGGTCTACTCACCCGCTATATTCGGGTCCCAATCGGGCCCATGAGTGACCCCTTCTTTCGAATTTCTCCGTGCTTCTTCTGTAAATTCAGCATTGATATTTTTTTCAATATAACTTGCCCATTCTGAAGGGACTTCATCTTCTGGATAAATAGCCGATACCGGACATACGGGTGCGCAGGCGTCGCAGTCGATGCATTCATCTGGATTGATATACAACATATCGTCCCCCTCATAGAAACACTCTACCGGGCAAACCTCTGCGCAGTCACCGTATTTGCAGTTCACACAAGGTTCGCAGACAATATAAGTCATTCTTTTTCTCCTTTAATAAAATTCCTCACCGTGTTTGAGATGGGTACAAATTTCTTGACTTTTCTTAAGTTTATAGCCCTAACATGGTTCCTACGCAAGTCTATTAGAAAGCAGGTTTCATCTTAGAAGCGCCACACTCGCCCCAACGAGCTATATCAACAAGAAACACAAAGTGCTTCAATAATGTTCGCCCAACAATCCCCTCGCCCTCTGGGAGAGGGATAGGGTGAGGGGGCTTACTGAATAAAACAAGATGTTCCATACAAGGAGGGCGAGGCTCCCGCCGAGCCGTGTCGTTGCCTTTGGGAGGGCGA
>CAZEZQ010000976.1:0-2552 GCA_964516245.1 uncultured bacterium
GCATTTTGTTTGGATGCAAACATTCCCCCTGGCGCGCTTCATAAGCAACCACCACATTCTTGGCTCCTTCATTTCCGGCCTGCTTCTTCCGGCTCCACTCCCGCCAGCGCTCAAAAAATCGGGCTTGTTCTTCAGCCGCCCAGCCATTGATCCATTGGCTATAGCGTTGGTAATCCGGCTGCGCTCCCACTTCCGCCGCTTGATAGCCCCAATAAAACAGCATTCGCCCGGCGCCATACCATTCTTCTGAGACCAGTTGTTCACGAATGTGCTCTGCGATCGTATCACCCACAAACCATTCGCAGCGTTTGGATGCAAACACTCCTCGCAAATCGGCACAATGGCAAGCGGCGCTAAGCATCTCATATGATTCTTCAATCACCACTAGATAACCCTTACCCAACGCCTCCATCATTTCCCAAGCTGCTTTCACCCGGTATCCCAACCCCACACCCAGTAATATAAACAAATCGGCTCCCTGCTGCAGACCCATACCCACTTCTTGCCGGAACCGGCGCAAATCAAGCGCAATCGATTCATCCCGCGAAATCGAATACTTGCCATTTTGATAGCCACACTCAGCCGAGAAAAAACCGTCAGTTCGGTTATGGAGCGTGATGAAGTACAACTCTTTTGCAAGTTGTGCCGCCAGCGAAGGGTGAGATTGCTCTAACGCTCTGAGGTTGCTCTCGAATAAATTGGTGATCAACAATTCACTCATTGCTCACTCTCCCACCCAGGGAACAAATGCTCTATCACCAATTTGGCGCGCTGTTTGGCGGTATGATGTTCAGCGGCCGTTTCACTACCCTGCTCTGCTATCATTCTGCGTTCATCTTGATGATGTAGATAATAGTTCACCTTCTCGGCAAGTTCATCTGGATTGTGAAAGAGCGAACAATGGGTGCCATCTTGCAAAATTTCCCGATCAAACTCTATTACCCATTCCGAAAGCAAAAAGCCGCCCGAACGCAGAATGTCATAATCGCGAAAGTTGATTGCCGTTGGGCATTGCAGGCTTTGCAGATTGATGTTGATCTTCGCCGAGGCAAACACATCCGGCAGCCGCTCGGCATCGGCAATCCCCAACACCCGGTCTTTGTATCGTTCGCCTACTACACTCACCCAATCATTTGGACCATAAATATGCAGCCCCAAAGGCAGTAGCGCCTGCGCCACCTTCACCCGCTTGCTGTAAATGGCTGCCACATACACAAAATAATCCAATGCCCGGCGGTCATCCGCAAAACGCCCGTTCATCCGCGTATGGTTAAACTGCTGAGCGCACTGCACCAGCTGCGCGAATGGAACCTGGTTAGGCTGCACCATTTCCTCAATTTGCTTTATGGATAAAGCAGGCTCTTCAATCCGCCTTTGCACAAACTGCTCAAGCAGGCTTTGAGCGGAAGATGAAAGTGTGCCGGTGAATTCCTGCACATCCATCAAACTGCCCACATACACAATTGGGAAACGAAACTCATCCATCGCCCTGCCCATTCGGGATACACTGGCAAACCCGGGCAACCGAAAGAGTGTGTTGAATTGCGCCGAATTGAATTCCCCACGATGCGTCCCATCCATCAAAGCCACATCATCCAATCGGCACGAGACTTCTTTTTGCCACGAAGGCAAAAAGCGCGGCTGATCCAAATACCAGGTAACCCGGCGCACTTCGTTCTGCGCCAGCCACGATTCGGGGATCCCCAAATGGGCCAAAGCATGCGGCGATGGCCCATTGATCAAAAAACACGCATCCGGCGAAGCGTTCACCAGCTCGCTCCTCAATTTCTCTTCAGCCCCCCATTCCTCGCCGAAATGTGAAAGGTGTACTTCACACCCATTTTGGCGAAACCCATCCATCATCGCCTTGATCAAACGCCGGTAAATACCTGCCCGCTCTTCAGTATGCGCCCAAACAACTGGCTTCGGGTTTTGCAAAGATTGCTTTCTCACAAAGGCTTGCAACGCCTTAGAAAACTTCTGTCCCGCTTCCTGCATCCCGCGTTGAAAAGTTTGCCGAAGACTGTTGATTTCATCGCTTGAACCCACAAAATAAAATTCATCCGCCTGCAGTTGGAATACCCCCCGCTGCGCCATCCACTCCTTGAGTGGCTCCTGCCATTCTTCATCCACAATCCAATAAACATAGGGAGACAAAATTAATTCACGAAAATCATACCTTTGAAAAGCACGCTGCACTCTCAGCAATGAAGGCTCCACAATCAATAGCCCACCATGCGATGAGAGACACAAATGTGAATAGAGCGGTTTTAATGCGGGAGAAATTCCAGTAGAAACCACCAAATGAGATTGGCTTTGATGCTTCATCAACCACGACTGGAAAGCGGAAACCTCAATTTCAAAGTGAGGGGTACTGGTTTCATAAAGATTGGCAGGTGTCGCAATCGAAAGATTGGAATAGCGGGATTGCAGCGCTTGACAGTTCCAATCGAAAAAATTTGGAACCGGTTGTTCCTGCGGCATAAATCGCCTCGAAAGTTGCCAGATGAAATTCTCTTATGAAACACCTTGGTTTATTCAGTAAGCCCCCT
>CAZEZQ010000977.1:0-2551 GCA_964516245.1 uncultured bacterium
CAGGTCATAGACGCGCCTTGGTGGGCGTCCTCGCCTGCAACAACATACAGTACAGGCTGGATAGCCGCGTTACTATATATTGTGTAGTCGTTTTCTAGATCAGACTTTTTGCCGGATCATTTTAAATATTCATTAAAAAAACTGAAAAAAAGGATTTACGTTGAACGGTTCAAATCCAAAATCGTCACCGTTTCAAATGAAAACCCCTCTGCTCCGTCTCCTGCCATGGATTGGCTTAGCAATTTTCATGCTATATATTTACCACAATGCGGTTCGTTGGGATGCGATATATTACACATATTTTGCACCTTTTCTCTTATTTAACCTTAACACAATTGCTAAAAATTGGCTGGAAGTTGTTTTTCTAACTGTGCTTGTAATGAATGGAACTGTGATAGGTTTCTTATTGCATAAGTACTTGTTGGGAATAAAAACTACAAATATTCATTACACTGAAAGCCTTGCATTAGGGTGGGGAATCTTATCACTTTTTACGTTTGGGCTCGCTTTACTTCAGTGCCTGTATACATGGTTTATCCTTCTCATTCTACTAATTCTAACTTCAATATCACTTCTTGTGGCCCTGAAATTCTTTTTATTCTACCGTTGCTCTCCAAAAATTTGTTATAGTCTTCTTCAAGACCTTTCCTGGCCTGAACGAATTGCCTTCCTCTTTATTGCCATTTCGGTCTTTTATTCATTTACCTCATCTTTAATGCCTCCCACCCAATCAGATGGTTTGCGATACCATCTTACTGCACCCAAATGGTATTTGGCCAATCATGGATTCATGCTTATCCCCAATCTTACATTTTCAAATTTTCCATTTCTGATTGAATATTTATATCTCTTGCCAATGGCTTTGGGGTTGGATTCAACTGCCAAAGGCATTCATTTCATTTACTTTATAATCACATTACTGCTGGTCTACCGGTTGGCAAACCAGTATGCCGGGCGTACCGCGGGTTTGTTTGCCGCCGTTTTAATCGCCACACTTCCATTTTCACCGATATTTTCATCATGGAGTTTCATCGAATATGGGCTAACCGCTTATACCGTCTTGGCTTTCAGTTATGCCTTGCAGTTCATTGAATCTCCTAAAAACGAAAACACTTTTTCTCTTGCAATATTGTTAGGATTGGCGGGAGGGTTTTTGATCGGCTGCAAATACACCGCTCTTGCCAGTTTGGCGTTTTTTCTGTTCATGGTTTTGCTAGGAAAGTCTGGCTTACAGTTGGATTGGAAGTTATACAAATCCAATTTTCGTTATCTGTTAACCGCAGGAATCTTTGCCGCCATTTTCGGGTCAGTTTGGTATATCAAAAACTGGATTTTGTTCGGCAATCCATTATACCCCTTTTTGGGCAGTATTTTTTTTACCCCAGGTTGGAGCGAATTCAATTCCCTATTTTTTAAGTATCATGCAGGATTAAAAGGGAGTTTAACCGCCGCAGCGCAAGCGCCATTCTGGGAGCAACTTATTGATTTTATTACTCTTCCATTTCGAATCACTTTTTTCCCTGGCGAACCGTCTCATCCAGAATCTTTTGGGTCTTGGCCTATGGGCTCGATATGGCTTTTTCTAGGGATTCTTATACTCTTTCATCGCCGGTGGGAACGATGGTTCACTTGGCACATTATATTTGCATTCTTTTTGTTTGGATTGTGGGCATTTACCTATCGGGACACTCGTTTTTTGCTCCCCTCTCTGGCTATTGCCGCACCCGCCTTAGCCTCTAGCGGGATCCATTTTATGCATTGTATACCAGAAGTTCGATGGCTTTATTTGGGTAAAATCTTCTATGTATTCATGTATACAACCGGTTTGTTACTCTTGCCTTACGAATATGCACCCTGGTGGGTGGTAAGCGGCAGCGTGAGCGACAAGGAGTATCTTTCTCAAGTCAACACCTTTACCCGCTACGAATGCCAGGCATTTTTTTGGTTGGAAGAAAACACTCAAAAGCAAGATATTGCATTACTTCATGGTATTGATGAACCTTATTATTGTTCGAACCAGTATATTGCCGCTGATTTTTTTGATACTGATCCATTACTATCATGGTCTTGGGAAAATCCAACGCATGAATCTTTATTGAAGAAAATTCAAAAAGAAAATGTAAAATACCTTGTTTACAATTACGGAAAAATCAAACAATACGGCATTTTTTACCGTTTATTTCAATTACCGCCAAAAAAAGGTTACAATTTGTTAGAAGAATTAATGAATCATCAATACATGTATGTCTATAAACCACAACAATTCCAACAATGGTCTCGGAGTTTTCACCTCCGGTTGGAACTGGCAGAGTCTAACTCACCCAGTGTGCAGGCATTAAAAACTTTACTGAGAGGAAAGGGATTGCAGGAAGTATTTCGTTTTGATGAAAATCCAAAAGATTCTACGAATGTCATCGTAATTTACAAAATACCGGCTGCAATACAATAAAAATCCCTGAAATAATTGACGTTTGATTCACTCTAATTGTACTGTAGTATATGGCGATTCGGCAAAAAGTCTTTTTTGGAGCGCAGGTCATAGACGCGCCTT
>CAZEZQ010000978.1:0-2550 GCA_964516245.1 uncultured bacterium
CGCCTGCTTTGTTTGGAGCGCAGGCGTCTCGCCTGCTTTGTGGGAATCGCAGGCGGGGACGCCTGCTTTGTGGGAATTGCAGGCGGGGACGCCTGCGCTCCAAATACTATCAAACTACATTAAAGGTGACCTATGAAAGCAGTCATATTCGATATGGACGGTGTATTGATCGATAGCGAACCTTTTCATCAAACCGCAGAAATCGAAGCCATGAAACAGCATGGCTATCCTATTACGCATGAGGAATTGTTGCCGTATGCCGGGGCCAGCCGGCAGGCTTTTATGGAAGGGTTTAACAAGAAATTCAATGCGGATATTGATTGGGATTCGGTATTCACCACCAAAGACGAACTCTTTTTTGAACTTATGAATGAAGTGCAGCCCTTGAATGGAGTGATGGATTTGGTGGATTCGCTCAAATCATCCGGACTGAAACTTGGCCTGGCAACCAGTTCGCAGCCCCGTAATCTCTATTTTGCCGCTGACCGTTTTGGCTATCACAGCCGATTCGATGCGATGGTCTGCGCAGCCGATATCACCAAAAGCAAACCCGATCCCCAAATTTTTCTAATTTGCGCCGACCGCATGAACGTCGAACCGCAAGACTGCGCCGTGTTTGAAGATTCACTCAACGGCTTGAATGCCGCCAATGCCGCAGGCATGTACTCCATAGGTGTTACGGGAACTTTCCCCCGTGAAGAATTGACCATAGCCGATAAGGTAATTGATTCGTTTTCGGAAATCACAGCCGATGAAGTGGCCCAATTGGAACTGAGTTCGCCGGCATAAAGATAGATAATGAAAATGAAGTGATTCAAGAGCACATGCATTTGGATTGCTATGATTCATGATTTGCTGAGGGATGGATTTACTGAAAATGATATTTCAAAGATCTATCCGTCATGGTCTCTAAAAGTTCTTTACTGTAGGGGAGGGTTTCTCCCCGTTCAATTTGCTCATCTCCTAATTTTACAGCGTCATAAAACCGAGTCTTTTGTTCAAATTCGGTATATTGAATTATGAACCTACGATTGTTCTTCTTTCTTCTCTCCCGTTGGGATCACTTCGTGTTTGCGGTTGCAGCGTGGGCATTTGACTTCGTTCTTTTTGTAATCAGGGGGGACTTTGAGACGAAGGCCGCAGGCGCAGCTGATGAAGATGAAGTTGCCCATCACTCCCAATAGATCGTTGACCTCTTGCAGGCGGTCTTTGGTTTGTTTTTTGTACTCCGCTTTTTCTTTGGGTTTGCCTTCGCGCTTTTCGATGCCCACATCTTCGGCTTCTTGCAGTGAGCGCTGGCCGATGCATGATGATTTTTCTCCGTTTACTTTTTTGAAAGCAGCTTCGTAGGCGGCGAAACCGGCACCAGACATGTTGCGTAGAATTTGGATGCGTTGCTCGGTGGGCGGATGGGTGGAAAACAAACTGGCGAAGGACCTTCCCTGCAGGGGATTGATGATATACATGGGGGCTAACGCTTTGCTGACATTTTTCATGCGTTTGGCACGGCCTGATATGACTTCCAAAGCCGAAGCCAGGCCTTCGGGATAACGGGTATAAAGCGCGCCGGAGGCATCGGCCAGATATTCGCGTTTGCGCGAGCAGGCGAAGTACAGCATTTGAGCCACGATGGGGGCTAGGATGGCGAATACGATGGCGACAATTATAAGAATTAACTGCGCCTGGCCGCCGTTTTTTGAAGAGCGTGAGCGGCCACGATAGGCGTGGCCGCCGAACCACAACGAACGCAGGAAGATATCGGAGATTAGAATGATGGTCCCCATCATCACAGCCGCGATGGTCATAAAGCGTACGTCGAGATTTTTAATATGCCCGATCTCGTGAGCGATCACACCCTGCAATTCGTCACGGTCCAGTTTTTTGAGCAAGCCGGTGGTGATGGCCACGGCGGCTTTTTCAGGTTTGCGGCCAACGGCAAAGGCGTTGGGGGCGCTGTTTTCGATGATGTAGACATCGGGCATTTGGCCCAGGCCCGAAGCGATGGTCATTTCTTCAACCACGTTCCATAGCATGGGGCAATCTTTCTTCTCGATCTTACGGGCGCTGGCGCTATTCAGTATGATTTTGTCTCCACTGGAAAACGCCACCAGCATCAAGATTAGAAAGATGCCGAATGCGATCACAGCGCCAAATAGCACGCCGGTTTGTGGTTCCACCAGGGCGCCGATTACTCCACCCAGTGCAATTAAAATGATGCCCATCAATGTGAGCAACACAGTTGAACGGCGTTTGTTGGCTCGAATTGCCTCCCACATAGATTACGGCTCCTTAACAGGACCCAGCCTTGTAAGGCTGGGCTAGTTTCATTCTGTCCCTGTGGGACGAACGGCTTGCATATTTTCAATTTGTGTGTGATGAGATGGATGTTATAATCCGTAAACAAATTAACATTCCCCTCACCCGGCCCTCTCTCAGGGGGCTGATCTTTACTCACAAATTATGCACTTGGTATTCCCCCCTTATTAAGGGGGATGAGGGGGGATCTGACTTTTCTTATTTCGCCAAATCCCCCCAGCCCCTGCGGTGCTT
>CAZEZQ010000979.1:0-2544 GCA_964516245.1 uncultured bacterium
GAATTATTGAGTTTATTTTGCTGTGTTTCAATAAAAGCGGCTGTGTTGGGGGCTATGGCCGTTTTGGCCTTGATCGGGGATGCGCAGGTAATCGGGCAGAACGCATAACGTTTCACCGTGTTGGCCGATGGCGCGGTAGGCCCCGTTCAAGATTTCCAAAGCGTCCTGCACTTTGCGCGGGGTGGGGAACAGGCGCTGATTTTGCAGGCAAATCTTCTTGAGTTTGTCTTTGGGGATGCAGAGGCCGTGGTCGCAAAACAGCTCGTAGATGAAGTAGAGCTGTTTTTTGGTGTCGGTGTCGGTTTCGTATTCGAGCACCTCTTTGAAGGGGGCCAGGGCTTGCCGGCGCTCTTCGGGCGGCATTTGGTTTTGCTGTTTGACGATCTGCGCTTCTTCGGCGGCCAGCGCATGGCGCAGGTCGTTGACATAATCTTTTTGGGTGAGAGAGCGTTTGCTCAACTTTTGCCGCGATAGCCCGATTTCTAACGCGCGGCGCAACACAGTCTCTTGAATGTTGAATCCCCAGTGGGCTTTGTAAATTTGGCGGTAATTTTCTTTGAGAAACTCGATGGTTTGCTTTAAGTGTTCGAGCGAGTGGTTTTTGCGGGTGCGCGCGTACGCTTCTGAGACCCGGCGGCTGATCCCTTCTTCTTTTTGCAGATACTCGGCAATCGCTTCTTCGGCTTCGCTTTGGCTTTGGCCGCTGCGCCGCAAGAGTTTGCGAATGGTGCGTTTGCCGCCCATCAGGTCTGAGATCGCCAGGTTTCCATTGGCCAGGCGCAACAGGTTTTTCATTGTTTGATATGTCGCGCGCGCCGAGATATAATCAATTTGCTGTTCGTTGGCGCCTAACTTTAATAGCAATTCACGGCGCATTTCGTAATCGGTCTTGCGCTGTTTGTTGCGCTTCAGGTGATCGTTCAAGCGCGAGTAATTGGATTTCAAACGGTTGGGCTCAATAAATCCAATCTCTTTCAACAACAAATTGGTTTTCTTTTTCAGCATATCCAAACTGGATTGACTGACCAGAAATTCCAAATCGGCTTCTGTATAAGGCGGGCACACTTTCAAGTCGTCTGCCAAACTTTCGAGAAATTCATATTTCTCCCGACGGTCTTTGGGCCACAAATTGCCACGCTGAGCGCGGGCTCCCGAGCGTGATTTGACTTTGACTGTGGATAAGGTGAGTTCTGCAGGATGGATAAATGAGCCCACTTCGCGGTAAATTTCCACCTTTTTGGCAAAGCGTTGCAGTGATTTCGTGCTGTTAAAACGTTCAGATAGGCCAATTCTCTCTGCCAACGCGCGATAGCCTTCTACACCGGCATCAAGCGATTTTTTCAAATAAGCCATATGGAAATCGAGTAATAAATCCGCCAGATATTCACGTATGTGTCTCCCCATGCGGCGATGGGTTTCAACATTGGTTTGATAGTTTTGAATGAGTTCTTCTTCTACTTCAAACACCGTGTCTAAGAGTGCCCGCGCTTCATCATCGGCAGCGACTGGCTGGCCGAGATCAAGTTGATGATTTTGGAAATATAGTCGCACAGCCTCTTTCGAATCTTGATAGGAATGTACTTCTTGATTTGTTAGAGCATGAAAAGCGCTTTGCAAGTCTTCTTTCAGATGGCTCCACAAATCGGTATCCATGCCAAAAGTAAGAGGATAAGAGTTAACCAATTGATATTTCGATACTTGACTCATGCGATGTAATCCTCCATCACCAATCAAATTGTGCCATTCGATAAGATGACTCATTTTATCATCTTAATGCATTATACTGAAATAAAGACTCTTTTGTCAAGCAGAGTCTTACAATTTTGATAAAAAAACGCATGTTTCTCTAAAAAACGCATGTTTATCTTAGAGGTAACAAAAATTCGTTCTAAAAGATCGTTTTTTTACGTTTTTGCGGGATAACATGATTGGAGAAACTCTTTAATTTAGAATTCAATTCATCTATTTTTTGTTCGGCAACCTATTTTTTTACGACTTGAACGAGAGTTGCGATTGTAAATGTAACAATTTTTTGATAGAGTATGGCGCGTATATTTGATTGAAAGGTGTTGAGATATGAAAATTCAAAAACAAGTGGAATCGGATGTGACAATACTTCGCCCTGTGGGCCGTATTGATGCTTCTGCCTTGCCGGAATTTTCAGCGGTGTTGAATCGCCTTATAAACGGGGATGTGAAAAAGATTTTGATAGACTTTTCTAAAACCGATTATATGAGCAGCGCAGGGATTCGGGCAATTCTTGAAGGGTATAAAGGAATTGAAGAAAAAAAGGGGATGTTTGCCATTTGCTCGGTCAACGAAAATTTGAAAGAACTCTTTCAAGTTATTAGCCTCGACAAAGTGTTAACCATTTATCACAGTGAATTTGAGGCCCTCGACAAAATGTTGACATAAGTAAGGGTGTTGAATTAATTTGTAAAGATACGGGCGGATGCCAGCATCCGCCCGTATCTCATTTAAGGTAACCATTTAGCCATCTGAAAGCATTTTTATTTCGCCCATTCCTTCTGGACATATGTCACT
>CAZEZQ010000980.1:0-2527 GCA_964516245.1 uncultured bacterium
AGAGAACATACTATAATCGTCTACTGATTAAATACTTTGAAATGACAGTCGTCGGTTTTGCAGATTAAAATGAGTAAAATGTTATCCCTGTAAATGATTTATTCAAAGGCAAAGATTCCCCAAACTGAATTAAGGCTTCCACTCAAATTTAATGACAAATTGTGGGGACTTAAACAAACTCAATATCATATTGATTTGAACCATGCTGGTATTACAATACCAGAAAATCTTCCAGTTTGTTCTCTTAAATTATACATATTAACAAAACAATTGCTACAACATAGAGTATCAAGTGATAGTGTTGTGTTTTACGGTAAAGATTATGCTTTGTTAGGGATCGATTTTATGAATCAATGGGAAAGTCTATTAATCGTAAACGCAAGAAAAAACCGCTTTTCTTTCACGATAAGACTCCAATAGCAATTGCATATATCATTATTTGAAATCAAAAGATTAAAATCCCCTCCCCTCGAATTGTCATTTGTGCCTAAAACACTTATATTTGACAATCCGGCAAAAAGTCTTTTTTGGAGCGCAGGCGTCCCCGCGTGCAACAACATACAGTGCAGGTTAGGGGTCTGTGTTACTATTTATTGTGTAGTCGTTTTCTGGACTTGACTTTTTTCCGGTTCGTCATATTTACACACGATACAGTTTTGTTGTGATTCGCCTGGGGGAGAACCATTGTCTGCGGAAATGAAAGCCAATCCAATGAAAGAAATTGCGGCGGGTGAAGAGCGCGAGCGGCTGCTGTTTCGACTGCTTTTGATAAACAAGTGGTTTTTGATCCCTACCGCCATCGCATATGAGTTGATTTTATCGGCATCGCCCTCGCGTTCGGCGTTATACAACTTTATCCTACCAACTATTTTTTATACCGCCATTTCATTAATTTTTATTGTTTTGCTTTGGATCGCCCATCACCGGCTCTCAGACGGGCGTTTGGCTTCACGTTATACTGGAATCGCCAGTGTGCTGAATATTCTCTCCTTTTTTGTGGATGCATTTTTTGTGTTTTACCAAATTTTCCTCCCCGAAGTCGGAAATATTTTATGGCTCATGTTTCTGCCTCCTATGTCGCTGGCTTTGCTTGTGCCCCACTTAAAGAAGAATAATAAATTTCTTATAGATGGTGTGGCGTCGGCAGCCATGCTGGTGGTGATTTACGGTTTGCTTTATACATTTGAATCGCCAACCAGCGGTCCACGATTTATCCCTGCCGATATGACGCTTTGCCTGTCAGGTTTGTTCTTTATGTGGGTTAATTTGCGGCATGTTCATACCTGGATGGAAAACCTGAACCGGGAAATTAGCCATTTGGCCAATTGGAACGGCCTGTGGAACAATACATTGCAGCGTTTTCCCACGGAATTTTTTTTGGTGAACGATCAGGGTGAGGTAGTTATCGCATCAGATATGGCGCGCAAACTTCTCCCTCTCCCTCTCCCAGGCCAGCCCGATTGGCCAGAGCCATCGCAGTCCATTCGCAATGCGCTGGTTTTGCGATTTCATGCCGAGACCACCTTGGATGATATGATCCAAATTCCAGATGACGATTTCCCCCATCCCATCACCATTTACCCAACCTTTTTCGCCGTGAATGGCCAGCGTTACTGCATCGCCTTAGCCCAAGAGCAAAATCCATCCATGCCGCAATCCAGCGGGGTATTGCGTTCAGACCGGTTGGCGATCGCAGGCCAAATCGCGGCCGGCCTGGCACACGAATTGGGCAATCCTCTGGGAGTAATTCAATCATGTGCGGCTTATTTAAGTCAAAAATCCAAAGAAGATGACCCAAATCGTGAAGAATACGATCTCATCCAACTAGAAACTCAGCGCTGTCAAAACTTGATCGACCGTTTATTGTCGTTGGCCTCACCCAAACGTGACACACTGGGAGTGCATGATCTACGGGATATTTTGAATCATTCAATTTCGTTGGTGAAATATCAAGCGGGAAAACACCCAATCGATCTCTCCCTGCCGCCTGAACCTGTGCTACTATTTGCAAACGAAGGGCAAATTTCCGCCGTATTCGTCAATTTATTTCTAAATGCCTTGCAAAGCATGGATACCGTGGGGCCGGATGGAACATTGCGTGTACATGCGCGAGTAAGGGGTGAAGAAGCAATTGTGGATATCACCGATGAGGGTACGGGGATCACCAAAGAAGAACTGGAAGTGATTTTCGATCCCTTTTACACCAAGCGGGCAGAAGGCACCGGCCTGGGGTTGTCAATCGTGCATCAAATCATTACATCTCTAGGTGGAAGGATCGACGTAGCCAGCACAGTAGGCTCAGGCACTACCTTTACGGTAACCTTGCCTGTGCACAAAGAAGAAGATCAAGATGAGAATCAGCTAGATTCACATTCTTAAAAACGAAAAAAAACATTGTGATGCAGGCGTCCCCGCCTGCAATATTTGGAGCGCAGGCGTCCTCGCCTGCAATATTTGGAGCGCAGGCGTCCCCGCCTGCAATTGTTGTAATGCAGGCATCTTGCATGCGGTTTTACCGTAACAATAA
>CAZEZQ010000981.1:0-2524 GCA_964516245.1 uncultured bacterium
GCGAGGACGCCCACCAAGGCGCGTCTATGACCTGCGCTCCAAAAAAGACTTTTTTCCGAATCATCAAAAGACTTAAAGGACCCAAAAAATTAACTAAATTCTATGATTTAAGATTATTGCTGTAGTTAGTGCTCAGGCGAAAATGTCAAGAGATCGGGGTTGAGTTTGGCGCTCTTACTTATAAGAAAAGATCAAAAAAAGATGGAGATAACTAATTCCAAAATTTAATTTTGTTGAGAATTTGCCAATGTGAAGAACTTCATGAAATCATATAAAGCCATTTGACAAAATTGTCTATCATGTGAGAATAAATAATGGGTTCATTTTTATTCTCTAAATTCTTCACGGCAGAGGTTGAGCCCCAGTATTTAATTAACGGGTACAACCCCAAATGGATGAGAAACAGTACGATAAAAAAAATTTAAAACTGGTGCGGGCGGTATCTCCAATACATCCAGAAGTTCTCAAAAAATACATAAACATGACATCACAAGATCAAGAAGCTCTAAAACGTCTTAAACCGGTTTTGTTACCACACCTTTCTACCATCATTGATACATTTTATGAAAATTTGCTAAAGTTCCCTTTTTCACACTCGTATTTTCAACAACCTGGATTGATTGAGCGGCTGAAATCCGCTCAAACGGCCTATTTTGAAACACTTCTCGAGGGGAAATTCGATGAGAATTACATTACCCAACGAAAGATGATTGGTGAAACCCACCAACGTGTCGGTCTCGAACCCCGTTGGTATCTGGGTGGGTATTCATTATTTTGCCAAATTATATTTCCCATTATTCGAGAACATTATCAAGACGACGCCACAGAAATCGAAAACGCTCAACTCGCCCTCTTAAAGGCATTTTTTCTTGATATGCAAATCGCGATGGAGACCTATATCGAGAATTATGCTGGAGAATTGGTGGATGCCCGGCGCGCTTTGGAGCAGAAACTATGGATGGAAGACCGATTGCTCTCTTTTATCCTCACCGAAGCATCAGATGCTATAATCGGATTGGATGAACATGGGCGTATTGCTACATGGAGCCAAGGCGCCCAGCGCCTGTTCGGTTACAAAACTGGTGAGGTGCTTGAGACTGAACTTTCTGATTTGATAAAAAACCACGAAGCACTCCATTACGCCAAAATGAACATGATGGAGCATGGATCAGCAACACTCTACGGCTCAGAATGGTGTACGAAAGAGGGCAAAACTATTATCGCCGATGCTACACTCACTTTGCTGAGTGATAATGAAGGCACTGATATTGGTTCGACATTGATCGTTCGCGATACCACTGAAATTCGCCGATTGGCAACCAAAGTCAAAAATATGGAGCAACTCAGCGCCATGACCAAAGTAACCGCTGGTGTTGCCCATGAAATTCGCACACCATTGGGAGTTATGGCATTAACCGGTGATATGCTTTCAGACCGTTTGACAGAAATATGTGAAAAATTACCCGAAGAAGAACAAGAAGCCATAAAAGAAGAAGTTATAGGAATGGTAGGTGATATACAAACTGAGGTTGACCGTTTGAATGAAATTGTAGACCACTATTTGGTTCTTTCACGCATCAAACGGCCCAAACGAACTCCCATGAATCTGTTGTCGTTTATGCAAAACATGGAAGAAGAAATGAAAAAGCGTTTTCCAAACTGCTCCATTCAATTTGATCTTCAAATCGAGGATCCAGAGAGTTCAGTTAATATTGATCCCGACCATTTCCGGCGAGTTTTTCTCAATTTGTGTGAAAACGCCTGTTATGCAATACAAGAAGACGGTACAATCACTATTCGCTGCATACAACAAAAAGGAATTATTCGTTTGCAATTTGAAGACAACGGTTGTGGGATATCCAAAGAACAGCTCGACAAAATCTTCACAGCCTTTGTTACCAACAAACCTAGTGGAACTGGTTTAGGGCTGTATCTCGTACGTGAAATTGTCGAAGCGCATGATGGCTCTGTGCACATCGAAAGCGGTGAAGGACAAGGCACAACTGTATATATTACCATGCCCATACACAAAGAAGAGGAAATGATGGATGTCCACTCCAGCTGAGACCGTAACACCCAGCCGTACGGCAAATATCCTCATCGTTGATGATGATGAAGCAATGGCGAAAACGATATCACGCGCCTTGCAATCCAAAGGTCACACGACAAAAGTGGCGCATAGTGGAGAGCAGGGTCTCAGTTTGGTGCATGAGCAACGCTTTGACCTGATCTTAACCGATCAAGTAATGCCTGGTTTTGACGGGGTGACTTTTGTACGCAGTGTGAAGACTATCAACCCAAACATTCCCATTATCATGATGACAGGGCACGGAAGTATCGACACCGCAGTCGATGCTATGAAAGCGGGTGCTTTCCATTACCTTACCAAACCAGTGCGTCTCAATGAACTACAAGTTTATGTTGAAAAAGCCTTACAATCGTATGAGATGCTGGTTGAGGTGCAAGAGCTCAAAGAACGCATAAACGAATATGAAACCCACGAAATTGCAAAAGGAAACGACCC
>CAZEZQ010000982.1:0-2517 GCA_964516245.1 uncultured bacterium
TTTCTTTTTTCCAGGGGCGATTGCCCCTGGCTATCATATGGCGCCCCCGTTGGGGGCTGGGAATTTTTTTTCGGCGAAATGGATACCATGGGAGATGTTCGTGCTACTTGCAAGATTTGGTTGCTTTTTCAATCCAGGTTTGGAGGTCTTTGTTATCTGGCTGTAGATCTAACGCCTGTTGAAATTGGCCTATGGCTTCGCAGGGTTGATCGTCGAAATACAAATGGCGTCCATGTTTGTAGAGCAGTTCGGGCATCTCTGGCAACCGGCGCCAGGCTTTTTGATAGTGTTTGACGGCGGCTTCGGTCTCTCCCCAGGAATTTAAGACATCGGCCATTCGGGTATGAAACTCGGTTGGATAGGCATTTGAATCGAGCCCGGTATGTTTCAATTGCTTAGCATAATCCGTTCTTTCTTCTTTGTTTGCCAAAATCGAGAACAGGGCAGTCACTTCTGGTTGGGAGGGTTTCATCTGGCCGGAGCGGTTGAGCAAGATGCGGGCCGCGACCAGGTCTTCTTGGGCTAGTGCTTCCCAAGCGAGAATATTCAATGGCTCTGGCAGGCAGATGATGGGTTCGGGGGCCTGGTTAAAGACATCCAAAATCTCTTTGTCTGATATTACTTCTTGATAGGCGTAGGCCTGGGGGTAATGCATAAGGTCTTCATTCGACCAATCTTCAAACAAATTCTGCCTGATAACCGAATTCTGCCGGTAGAGAGTTTCGGCATACTGAATTCGAATCCATTTGGGGGCGTCTGGGTATGACAATGCTTGTTCGAAAATTTGTTGGGCTTGATCCATGCGATCCAGTTTGGCCAGGGCTTTTGCCATTAGATACGATTTCAACCAAGACTCGGGCAGCCGAGATGCATGTTTCAAGACGTGATGATAGCGGCCTTTGCTCAGCTGGTTATCTGCCCGGTAGGCAATGGCGGCGGTGATCGAGTGGTGGTCTCCGGGCAGTGCGGTGATCCAACTGTTGTCGTTGGTGATGCGGGCCAGGTAGAAATTCAGGCTGGCTTCTTCGGGATAGCGGTTGTGCAGGTCTTCATACACCCGTATCAATTCGTCTTTTTCACCGGCTTCGAGTTTGGCGTGTTGGTAGGCGAAATGAACCGAAGGTTCGGTGGTTTCTTCGAGTTGGGGTTTCAATTGGGCGGCGATTTCGGCTTGATGGCTTTGGTAGTTGGCCAGGTGATACCATGAATATAGTTGCATAGTGAGCGTAGGCAGAAATAACAGGCCAAAGGCCACCAGGATCAAAACGGCTCCGAAAATAATAGCGAATTTTCCTTGCAGTTTCTGATTTTCTTTCATAAGGGGATGGCTCCCAACACTGCGAATGATTAAAAAGATCATGTGTTTTGCTGATATATTGTACTATTGAAAGAGGAATTCCACGTACACAAGCATGGCGGGGCCGATCCACAAAAGCGAATCCATCATATCCAGCGCGCCTCCATGGCCGGTATTGGTGATGCCTGAATCTTTAACGCCGGCATCGCGTTTCATGGCCGATTCGTTCAAATCGCCCGCCTGGCCGATAATCGACATGATCAGAGTGAGCATAATCAACTCGGCATATTGATGGGGGGCGTCAAACCAAAAGGTGTGTTCTGCCCATACGGAATGCACCAATGCAGACAAGACAATGAATACAACGGCGGCCAATGTGCCTGTAATCGAGCCTTCAATGGTTTTGTTGGGGCTAATCACAGGGGAAAGTTTGTGCTTTCCGAATAATTTTCCTCCATAAAAAGCGCCGATATCGGTAGAGAAAGCCACACCGAGCATGAAATATAGATAAGCCGGTCCATTTTCCAAACTGCGCAAATACACAAAACAAGCAAGCGGCAAGAGCAGCGAAATCAACGCCATGCCGTGTGCGGCCATTTCGTAGCGGTAGCCTTTAACATGATCGCGCATGGTCAGCATGCCGCTGCCCCAATAAAACAAAAACGTTAATACCAGCACGGTCGAAATTTGATGTTCGATGGTGAAGTAGAAAAACAAAAAGGCGAGCGCGTTTTGCCAATATTTCAACCCTCCATAAGAAGGGACGCTCAGCAGGTTGTAGAGTTCGGCGCGGGCCAACACGAAAAAAAACGCCCCCACAATTGCTGATAGCCATACCCCTCCGCTCCAAAACACGCAGAGTAGAAAAATTGGAAGGAGTAGAAAAACGGTAATCACACGGCGAAGGTGCATGGTTTGTTTCGCCCCACCCTAGTTGAAAGTATAAATGTACACATTGCCACCCAAGCCATATTGAGAGTAAACCTACAGAGTTTAGATCGCCCCGTCAATGTCGACACCTCCAAAACGGCGTTGCCGGCCTTGAAAATCCCGCAGGGCATCCAGCAGGTGGGGTTTCCGAAAATCGGGCCAAAGAGTTGGGGTTATCCATATTTCCGAATAAGCGATTTGCCAAAGAAGAAAGTTGGAAACGCGCATTTCTCCACTCGTTCGCACCAGCAAATCGGGGTCGGGAATTCCAGCAGTATTTAGATATTGGG
>CAZEZQ010000983.1:0-2513 GCA_964516245.1 uncultured bacterium
AAAATTTGATTCACGGTTTTAATGGTTTGCGAAATTTCATCGCTTCCCTCTTCCCGCCGTTTGAACAAAGTGCGCTTTTTATCGGGATAGACTTTGTTATATAATTCCACAAACTCCGGATGACTCATCAAAATCGGGACGGGATTTTTAAATGCTTTTTTTCGAATATGCTCAGCCACATCTTCCGGCAACGGCCGTGTGGTGGCTATCAGCAAATCCATCTCATAATTGCTCAGCGCGATTGGAATCAAGCCGTGCTCTTCGGCATACGAAGCATCGATGAGGTTGAGTGCATCGGGGTCCACCTTCATGTCTTCCGGAGGAATCAATGAGACACTCATCAAATTCGCAAGTGCTCCAACCAGCCGGTCTTCGTTCAGGTAATGGTAATGATCCGATTGAAAAATGATTGAATTATATCGCTCGTTACTCTCTTCCAGTACATTTAACAGTGTGGATAAGGTTTGTTGAGAAACAATCCCTTTTTCCAACAAATACTCTCCGATTTTTTGATTCTGCATTTCATACTCCCAGTAATAAGTTGTCTCATCCTTTTCACTATCAGAAAAATTTAAAAATCAATTACCGGGTTGTACAGTCATGATACCTGTTTCAATAAAGAATCCACATCCGTCACCGGCTGCCGGCAAGTAAAATTTTCACATACATAAGCCGTTGGTTGACTGTCAACTGGCGATTTCCCATCGACAACTGAGGTAAGTTCTCCCAGCTTCTGTACATAATTACCATCGGCATACAATACCACTTTATGCGGTAAAAATCGATCAAACAAAGCGGTTTTCATCTCATTGGTTTTTTCCGCCGTATCACCACTCAGCACAATCTCTTTCGGCCTGCCCAACAGAAAATCAAGCGCGATCAACATTTGGGCATAGCCCATTGGAATTTCTTCAAGCGCCCGTTTGAAACTGAGTAGGCCTTGCTCAGCCTTGCTCCATAAATTTGAGTCGGCTGTTAATTCTGAAAGTCGCAACAGATTCAAAAAGGCGATGGAATTGCCGGAAGGGATCGAATTATCCATTGGGTTTTTGGAGCGGGCAATCAAGTTTTTCTGATCTTTACTGGTGTAATAAAACGCCCCATTTTCATCATCCCAAAACAGCTCCATCATTTTCTGATTCCATCGAATGGCCTCTTCCAACCAATAGGGATTGCGGCTGGCTTCATACGTATCGATCAAACCATGCACAAGAAACGCGTAATCGCTGAGAAACCCGTCAGTATGCGCGCGGCCTTCTTTGGCGGTGTGCAGCAGCCTGCCATCCTGCTCCATCAATTCAAGCAAAGCCCGGCATGCGGTTTCGGCCCGTTCCACATATTCATCCTCTTGAAACACATTGCCGGCAAAGGCCATGGCCGAGATCATCAACCCGTTCCAATCGGTGAGAATCTTTTCATCGCGGCCGGGTTTCACACGCTGATCGCGAACACCGAACAGTTTGCATTTGATCTTACCCAGCATTTCATCCAATTCATCAACAGTCAGGTCTTCGAGCTTTGCCACGTCTTCTTTCGATGCCGCCACATGCAAAACGTTTTTGCCATGCTCAAAATTGCCGTGATCTTCCACCCCAAAATAGCGAATGGCTACACTCGAAATTTTTTCATCACCGAGCGCTTCTTTGATTTCGTCTTTGGTCCAAACAAAAAACTTGCCTTCTTCGCCTTCGCTGTCCGCATCCTGAGTGGAATAAAAATAGCCTTCAGGCGAGGTCATTTCACGTTTGATGTAGCCCAAGGTTTCTTTAACCACCTGCTTGTAAAATGGATCTTTGGTTATTTGCCAGGCTTCGGTATAGGTTTTGGTCAGCAACGAATTGTCATAGAGCATCTTCTCAAAGTGGGGGACCAACCAACGGCTGTCTACTGAATAGCGGTGAAAACCGCCCCCAATTTGATCATACATCCCACCGCAGGCCATTTTCTTTAAGGTAAACTCAGTCATCTCCAGCGCTTCTTTTTCATCGGGATTCTGGTGGTGATAGCGCAAGAGCAAACTGAGGTCCATGCTGTGGGGGAACTTGGGCTCCATGCCGAAACCACCGTGACGCGGTTCGAACCGGCGCGAAAGTTCATGAAACGCATTGGTGATGAGATCATAGTTGAGTTCACCCTGCCCCGGCGGCACATTCACTAGATTTTGAATATGATCGGTGAGTTTTTCTGCCGCCTGATTGACTTCATCCCGGCGGGTTTTCCAAGTTTCAGCCAGGCTTTGCAGCAAGGTGGGGAATCCCGGCCGGCCATACATATCACGCGGCGGGAAATAGGTGCCTCCGTAAAAGGGTTTGAGATCGGGAGTCAAAAACACCGACATAGGCCATCCACCTGCACCGGTCATGGCCTGCACCGAACTCATGTAAATTTCATCCAAATCAGGGCGTTCTTCGCGATCGACCTTGATGTTCACAAAATGTTCATTCATGAACTGGGCGATATCTTCGCTTTCGAAGCTTTCATGCTCCATCACATGGCACCAATGGCAGGCGGAA
>CAZEZQ010000984.1:0-871 GCA_964516245.1 uncultured bacterium
AAATTGTTTTCGTACATCCAATCGCGAAAACATCTTTGTTTTTCAAGTAGGCTGCTTCCTTCACAATTTATTTGGTATATGGCTTGTTCTGGAACCCCGGCTTCGAGTAAATCTTCCATAACAAAATCAAATTCACAAATCGGTTCATCCACATTATTATATCGTTCTGGTACGTTTGCATTGATTAAAATCCCTTGAACAAGATTGTCTTCATACAACTCAACCGCTTTTCTTAACTGCCCACCCGTACCATCCAGGCGAATAATATCCGCAGGTTGAAATGGAGTTTCGCAAACCAGGATCCACTCAATCACCCGATATAGTGGATTGTATAAATAAAAGAGAATTGTCAAAACAATCAGGGAAACACCTAATTTTAGATAGGTTTTTTTTCGTTTCGTGAAAAAATGTATAATTTTTTGTAAGTGTTTTAACATAATTTTGGTTAAAAACTTCAGAAATCTTTCAATTTATGAAATTGATCTTGAAATAAGTGTTTGTTATTTCATTACTTCTGTTATCATATACAAATACCATCGATTTATATTTGTTTTCATAACCCTAAGTTAATCAAAACATATCATTTTTCAATTCTTAAGCAGTACAAGTGCATTCGTATTGGATGTAACCAAAAATATCATGAGGGTATCACATGAAAACCAGTCAACCAAGCAAAACCATTGATGGCCGCAAGCGTGTTGTTATTGAGGGTGTTAAACCCGAAGTGGATTGTGGACGCTATTCTGTCAAACGCACAGTAGGCGACCAAGTCAATGTGGAAGCCGATATTTTTTGTGACGGTCATGACCAAATCTCTTCCTTGTTGCTCTATAGGAAAGAAGGGGAAGAGGATTGGGTAGAAGTGGAAATG
>CAZEZQ010000984.1:881-2513 GCA_964516245.1 uncultured bacterium
GGTGGCGCGGAACCTTTCAACTGACCGAATTGAAAACCTATGAATACACGATTATTGCATGGATTGATCATTTCAAAACCTGGCAGCGGGATTTGCAAAAGCGTGAAGATGCAGGAACTGTAGAGGATCTTCATCTTCAAATGGGAGCTAAACTGGTGGCTGATACTCTAAAAAACACTTCTGAAGTGGATCGGCCCCGTTTGCAAGAGTTTCAAAAGAATTTGGCGTCCAGCGGTTCGATAACCGAACGGACACGTATGGCTTTGAGTGATGAACTTGCCTTGTTGATGTTTCGTTATTCAGACCGTACTTTTTCTCAGCAGTACAACAAAACGCTTCAAATCACTGTAGACCGGCAAAAGGCCCGTTTCAGCAGTTGGTATGAAATGTTTCCCCGTTCAACCGCAACCGAACCGGGCAAGCACGGGACATTTAAAGATTGTGAAGCGCGCTTGAAATATGTTTCAAAGATGGGTTTTGATATATTGTATCTTCCCCCCATTCATCCGATTGGATTCACGAATCGAAAAGGGCGTAACAATGCTATTAAAGCCGAACCCAATGATTTTGGATGCCCCTGGGCGATTGGTTCAAACGACGGGGGGCATAAAGCCGTATTGAAAGAATTGGGAACCCTGGAGGATTTTCGCAATCTGGTGAAAAAAGCCCAAACCTATAATATCGAAATTGCTTTGGATATCGCATTTCAATGTTCTCCGGATCACCCCTATGTGAAAGAGCATCCCGAATGGTTCAAAAAACGGCCGGATGGAAGCATTCAATTTGCAGAAAATCCGCCCAAAAAGTATGAAGATATTTATCCATTCGATTTTGAATGTGAGGATTGGCGGAGTTTGTGGGAAGAACTCAAAAGTGTGTTTGAATTTTGGATCGAACAAGGCGTACGTATATTCCGCGTAGATAATCCTCATACCAAACCTTTCCCCTTTTGGGAATGGTTGATTGGTGAAATCAAGAAGGAACATCCGGATGTTCTATTCTTATCAGAAGCGTTTACCCGGCCGCGCATTATGGAAAATCTCGCCAAATTGGGTTTCACGCAATCCTATACATATTTCGCCTGGCGAAACGACAAGCAAGAATTAAGTAAATATTTTCATGAACTGACACAAACCGAGAAACGCGAGTATTACCGGGCCAATCTGTGGCCCAATACGCCGGATATTCTGACGGAGTATTTGCAAACCGGCGGCCGGGCGGCGTTTGTGAACCGATTCATTCTTGCCGCTACGTTGGGGGCCAATTACGGGATTTACGGGCCGGCATTTGAATTGTGCGAAAGCACGCCGCGCCACCAAGGCAGCGAAGAATATTTGGATTCGGAAAAATATCAACTACGATATTGGGAAATCAACCGGCCGGACAGCCTCCGCGAACTGATTGGCGTGGTCAATCAAATTCGTCATGAAAATCCGGCCCTTCAAGGCGATTGGAACTTGCGTATCCATGAAGTGGATAACGATCAACTGATGTGTTATTCCAAACATACGGATGACTTTAGCAACGTTGTTTTGGTGGTAGTCAATTTGGATCCATATCACACTCAAAGCGGATTGGTGAACTTGCCGGTTTCGGAATTAGGTGTGAAAAACGAAGAATCGTATCAGGTGC
>CAZEZQ010000985.1:0-2503 GCA_964516245.1 uncultured bacterium
TTACTTCAGATCGCTGACCTATTCCTAATGAATAGCCCACCAAAATGAATCGATGGCCAATCACGATTTCATTCCCAAATTTTAAGAGAGATCAGCACCCTTCACGCCTATATTGACTCTATACTCGTACTCTGTCAAAGATGAAATGATGGCAATGCATTTCAATGTACAAATCCGTTAGGGCGAGGCTCCCGCCGAGCCGGTTTTCTGCAAACACGAATGCTAATGAATGTAGAAGTTTTCACCCCTCAATCCATGCTTGGCAAGCCCCTAGTCAATGTCATTAACTTAAGCGTGTGGGCAAGATTCGGGAGGGCGAGGCTCCCGCCGAGCCTTGGCTGGTGAATCGAAAGTATTGAAAGAAACCGGCTCATCAGGAGATTCGCCCTCCCGATGACACTCCCCAAGTTTTTCTTAAGTTAATGACTATTGAGCCACTCGTGGCCTATGACATTTGATTTTGTTGATATAAAGGGTAGCATCGGCTTCTAGCCGGTGTGCTGTTCTTGCAACAACCATGAAATTCAGCGAAAGCCACTGTGTCCTTTATGTCTTTTATCTCCTTTAGGTCCTTTTATAACCCACAATTTCAAATGTCATGAACTACTAGGGGAGATACGAACCCATCATTTCACCTTTGACAAACTATTATAATATAAAGGCGGACCTGAAATCTATTAGTCATGATGATATGGTGAAAATGTTTCATAAAATTTTATTTTTTATGCATCATTGAAATCTCATTCAAGGGATGATTTACTCCGCTGTTTCGATAACCCCCACAGTGTCCCATCCAATAAGGTAACAGCCAAAACACTCCACTGCTTTCATATTCACTCTGTGGATGGCTGAACTCTCCAGAAACCACGCTCCATGTGCTTTTCTCGCAACAACCCTGAAATCAAGTTGAAACTATTGTATCCTTTTAGTCCCTTTTGTCTTTTTGGTTCTTTAGGTTCTTTGATACACCAATATTTTACATGTCATGACCACTAGAGTGCATAAACAGTCGTAATGTAAATAGTGAAATGGTACAAAAACCATTCGAATCTTTGTATTGAATTGCTTCGAAAAGATAATATAAAAAATAGATTAAAAGTGGGGTTTGAATCAATAAAGGAATGGAAGAGATCAAAACAAAAGTTCAGAAGGAAAATTAGGTTAACAATTGATCTTCGCCGCCACGGTTGATAATAATTTCTCCCGCTTCTTCCAATCGCCGAATAATAGCCACGATCTTTTGTTGGGCTTCTTCAACCTGCTTCACGCGAACCGGCCCCATAAACTCCATATCCTCGCGAATATTGTCTGCCGCGCGTGAAGACACATTGCTGAAAATTTTGGTCTTGACTTCTTCGTTCGCCCCTTTCAACGCGATGGCGAGTTCTTTCATATCCACTTCTTTTAACACTTGCTGAATCGCGCGGTCATCCAGAAGAATGACATCATCAAAGGTGAACATCAGTTTCTTGATTTCAACTGCCAGTTCTTGGTTTTCTTCTTCGAGAGTTTCCAGAATCGATTTTTCTGTGGCCCGGTCGACGCGGTTCAACAATTCGGCCAGCGACTCGATCCCTCCCGCAACCGAAAATTCCTGAGAGAGCACGGTCGCAATTTTTCGTTCAAGAACCCGTTCCACTTCAGAAATAATTTCGGGAGATGTTTGATCCATCGTAGCGATGCGCAGCGCCACTTCGGTTTGCATTTCAGGAGGCAAGGCCGACATAATGACGGCAGATTGCTCGTATTCCAAATGGGCTAGAATCAGAGCAACGGTTTGCGGGTGTTCGCTTTGAATAAAGTTCAGCAGATGGTTGGGATCGACTTTTTTGAGAAAATCGAACGGGGTCCCCTGCAGCATCCCCTGCAGCCGTTCGATAATTTCCATGGCCTTGCCCGGCCCCAGCGCTTTTTCCAGAATTTCCCGCGCTGTTGATATCCCGCCATGAGAAATATACTGCTTGGCCATGGCGGTGTGGTAAAATTCTTCTACCACCTGGGCGGTTAATTCTTGGGGGACGGTTCCAATATTGGCCACTTCAAGAGTGATTTGTTCAATTTCTTCATCCGATAGGCAACGATATACATCGGCGGCGATATCCGGACCCAAAGTGATCATCAGTATCGCCGCCTTTTTTCGGCCTGTCAGTTTCGCTTTTTCTTTGGTGTTTCGAACCATGTTGGCCTCTCAGAACAAATCCCCAAATTGCCAATTGCTCACGACTTTTGAATTATAACCCGGTTACAGGGAAAACAGCAATACAAAAAATCTGAAATCAACCCAATTAGCAAATGAAATAAGATTATTGCTGGAAAGGCCAATTATTTTTTTGTCGAAACATATTGCCCTCGGCCAGCTTTCTTTAAATTCTTATTTTCGACTTGTTTTTTCAATTCTAAATACAACACCCGCCGGGGATCCTTGGCATTGCTTTGATAACCGTTTTTCCGCACGGCTTGCATAATATCTTCAATGCCCATGGGTTCAGAACCGACCACTTGT